>JACCTF010000141.1 GCA_013812565.1 Pyrinomonadaceae bacterium
AGACCGTCTGGACGTTCGCCACCGTGCGCCACGACCGGCTCAAGTCGGCGCCGGCCAAAGTCACGCGTCGCGGAAGCCGGTACGCCATCATGGGCGCCGCCTGGGGCGCGCCGATCGCGGCGGTGGAGGTCCAAATCGACGACGGACCCTGGACGGCAGCGAGGCTCTATGGCCCCCCGCCACGCAGGAGAACGTCGCGTGGCTATGCCTGGAGGTTCTGGACATTCGACTGGGGGACGCCCGCCCCGGGCGAGCACGCAGTCACGTCGCGGGCGTTCGACGTCGACGGCAACATGCAGCCAGCGCCGGACGATCCCTTCCTCGCCAGCAAGAGGACCTTCTGGGAGAGCAACGGTCACATAACCCGTCGGGTCATCATTCCCTGACGGCCCGCGACAGAGGCGGTGACACGCAGTTGCGGTAAACCGCTGGAAGTCTGGGCCTGCCTAGTAGCGCCTCGGAAACATCCGGGGCGCTACTAGGCACTCCAACGCAAAGCGCGGAAGACCGCTGTGCTTGGCTTGTCTCGACTCCGCAATGTCATCCGGCAATTGCCTCAGATGAACAACTCCGGCGAGACATCTGTTCATGGCTTGTCGGGGCTTTCCTGTGGTAGGCTCAAAGCAAAGGCGGAAGAGATGAACCCAGTGCTTCAACAGATAACCCCGGAGCCCGCTGAACAGCTCGTGGCTCAAGCAAGGGCGCATGGCCTCTCGGTGGACGAATACTTAAAAGACATTCTTCCAGATACTAACAGACACCCCGAACAATTAAGCTCTGCAGAAGTCGATCAAATTCTCGATGAGCTTGCCGAAGGGTCAGAGCATCTGCCGGCGCTTCCTCCTAACTTCTCCCGCGAAGACATCTACGCCGACCATGGCTGATGAACATCCTCGTTGATACAGGGGTGTTGCTTCGCCTGGTCATCTGCTTGCTGAACCGCCCGTAACTCACATCAAGTTCGCGGGTGGTTTTTTTCGCGCGCTGTATGCCACAATCAACTCGATCCTTTTTACCTGAACCTCTAAGCAGCCGCATCTTCAGCTATGACGCATCGGTGCATCGTGTGTGCGGGTACGTCTCTCAAGCCGTTGTATGAAGGGATTCTTCAATGCCGGCAGTGTAATTATGTCTTTGCGGATCTCGGTTTGACGGATGAAGAGCTGTTCAATCTATACACTGATCGGTTCTTCTGCGGCGGTGAGTACAAGGATTACCTCGCCGATAAAAAGATTCTGCAGAAGAACTTCAAGCTGCGCTTCCGTGCCCTCCAACCTTTCCTTGAGAGGCGTCATAAAAGTTTGTTTGAGATCGGCAGCGCCTACGGCTTCTTCCTTGAGGTTGTGCGTAACCACTTCGATTCTGTTCAGGGCATCGATGTACACGAACGGGGAGCGCGGTACGCAGACGAGCATCTGGGTCTCGATGTCATCCAAGGCGATTTTTTACAGCATGATTTTGGGAACGAAAAGTTTGATGTCGTGTGCTTGTGGGACACTATTGAACATCTGCGTGAACCCCAACTTTACTTGCGGAAGATAAGTTCGCACACTGAAAGCGGGGCCTTGATAGCGATCACGACGGGCGACGTTGAAAGCCCTGTGGCACGTCTCAGAAAACAGAAGTGGCGCTTGATTCATCCGCCGACGCACGCGCATTACTTCTCCACCAAGACTTTGACCAGGCTGCTCGACAGCCACGGCTTTAATGTTATCTATAACCGTTATTGCGGATTCTATCGCAGCGTGGATTCGGCTCTCTACAACATCCTTGTTCTCCGGCACGGAAAGTCGCGAGCGTATGAATTGCTGCAAAGAAGCGGAGCGGCAAACTTCGATTTCTATCTAAACCTGTATGACATCATGTACGTCATTGCCCGGCGACGGTGAGCGGCCCGCCGCCGTTCGATCAACGTTGAAGAATCAGATTCGCCACCCTTTGCTGGTGCTGCTGTTCTACTCTTTTCTGTTCGCTTCTTTCTTCTCACCAGCGCTCTTCTCCAATCACCTGCTGGCTCCGGGAGATGGCCTCATCTATTACCTGCCCAATTTCTACGCCGCCAGAGATTTTTGGGATCCTTTGATTCTGTCAGGATTTCCGAGGATCGCCGACTCGCAGGTGATGACGTGGTATCCGCCCGCCGTGGCCTTCTCGGTCTTCTCTTTCTGGCCCAATGCTTGGAACCTCTTTGTCATCTCGGCTTATATACTAGCGAGTTGTTTCGCGTACGGTTACACATATTCATTAACCGGGTCTCGCCTGGCGAGCCTGGTGAGCGGCATCGTCTACGGCATGAGCGGAATCATGGTGGCTCACCTCGGCCATGTGACGATCATCCATACGGCCGTCTGGCTGCCGTTAATACTTTGGTCGCTTGAGACGGGACGCCGCGCCCCCCACACGGGGTCGCACACATGGTGGTTTGCCGTCGGCACCATCAGTGTGGCGTGCGCTGCATTGGCCGGACACCCGCAGATTCTCCTCTACATCCTGGTGCTCGCGGCTGCTTACGTGCTGTTGTGCGGGTGGACGGAGGCGAGAATGCCCTGGCGTTACTTCGGCTTGTCGCTGCTGATGGTGTTTTTAGGATTGGGGCTGGCGGCGATTCAGTTGCTGCCGACGATGGAACTTACCGGGTTGACCCCGCGCGTACAATTCAGCTTTGCGGACTTCGTTTCCTATTCGCTTCCGCTGAGACAAGTGCCGACGCTTTTGCTGCCGTTGATCTTCGGCGGTGCGCCAGAATCTTTTTATGGTCAGCCTTATTTTGGTGCATGGCCCGCCCCCGTAGGTGGTTGGGGACCGGGAGAACCCACTGCTTACGTCGGCTTGCTGCCGATCATGCTGGCAATCATCGGAGTTGTCGCATGGACTAAAAAGCGTGTGACATTCTTTTGGTCAGTCGTTGCGATGTTCGCGTTCGTGTTGACCTTGGGCGACGCAACGTCGCTCGCCGCGCTCACCTATCGACTGCCCGCCATCAACCGCTTCCGCGCGCCCTCGCGCCACTTCATCGAAATGGCATTCGCCATCAGCGTGTTGTCAGGGTTAGGTGTCGCGGCCATCAAACAAGCGCCCGTGACAAAAAGATTGCTCCAGAGATCAATCCTAATTGTCGCCGGATTTTTTCTTGTTTGTCTCGTTGCCGTTTACCTCATGTCTGATCGCCTGCATGAACTTGCGGCGGGCAGAGGGATCAATGATCTAAAACTTCTTCCCTGGACTAATCCGGCGATAGGCGTACCCATCGCAGTTCTTCTGACGACAGCGGGCATCCTCATCTACTGGTACCGCTCTCCGAACTCTTATGCGAGAAGCGCGCTGCTGCTGTTGATCTTGGTTTTAGACCTTGCCAGTTTCAGTTGGTTCGGCGAATGGCGCGACAAGTCGGCGCAGAAAGATCTGCTGTCTCCGCCGACTTTCGCCAGCCGCTACAAAAATATCCTTGATACGCATCATCAACGCATGTTGCCGGTTCGCGGCAGTCTTGGGACGGTGAACGAAATAATTCCGAACTTGTCCCGACTGTGGAATGTTCCAAGCGCGAGCGGATAC
>JACCTF010000173.1 GCA_013812565.1 Pyrinomonadaceae bacterium
CGCGATTGAAGAGATTCAAGAATTCAACATCGGCCATAACATCGTCGCGCGCGCCGTGCTCGTCGGACTCCACGAGGCAGTGCGCGAGATGTATCAACGAATCAAAGAGAAACAGGGATATGCAGGATTAACCGGATTGGCGGATCGAAACCATTTATCCTGACTACCCTGTTCATCCCTGTGCTTTGACATGCTAACTGGCGAGCAGACTCTGCTGAGCTTGCGGCACCGGCAAACCCAAATGTTCGCAAGCGGCGCGCGTGACAACGCGACCGCGCGGCGTGCGGTTAAGGAATCCAATCTGGATCAAGTATGGCTCAATAATCTCCTCGATCGATTCTCGCTCCTCGCTGATCGAAGCCGAAATCGTTCCTATCCCGACTGGCCCGCCGTCAAACTTCTCGATGATCGCGCTCAATAGTTTACGGTCAACCTCGTCAAGACCGAAACGATCCACCTCCATCTCATCAAGCGCCCGCCCGGCAACTGCGTTTGTGATTCGACCGTTGCTCAATACTTCAGCATAGTCGCGCACGCGGCGCAGCAAGCGATTAGCAATGCGCGGTGTGCCGCGCGCGCGTCGGGCAATCTCGCGCGCCCCGCCCGCTTCAATCTCAACGCCGAGAATCTCCGCCGAGCGGTGAACGATAACTTCCAAGTCACGCTGCGCGTAGAAGTCAAGGTGGAAGATGATGCCGAAGCGCCCGCGCAAGGGAGCCGTGATCAATCCGGCCCGGGTGGTCGCTCCGACCAACGTGAACTTCGGCAAATCCAGTTTGATGGAGCGTGCTGCCGTGCCCTGCCCGATCATCAGGTCAAGCTGATAATCTTCCATTGCCGGGTAAAGCACCTCTTCGATTTGCGGTCGCAGGCGGTGGATCTCGTCGATGAATAAAACTTCGCCTTCTTGCAGGTTAGTCAGGACGGCTGCCAAATCGCCGCCACGCTCGATGGCCGGAGCGCCTACGCTTTTAAGCGGCGCGTTCATCTCCTGCGCGATGATATTAGCCAGTGTGGTTTTGCCGAGACCCGGCGGGCCAAAGAAGAGAACGTGATCGAGCGCTTCGCGACGTGCCTGCGCGGCGCTCAAAAATATCTTGAGATTACTGGTGATTTTCGGTTGCCCGACATACTCGCTGAGACGGCGCGGGCGTAACCCCGCTTCAGCCTGGCTGTCTTCAGGCATCACCTCGCCCGCGATGGCACGCGGTGTTTCTTCTGTCGCGGTGGGCATAGCTTGTGACATCAAATAGAACCCCCTTAACTAAAGCCATTATGTAACGAAATTAGAATGCACATTATACCGCTCCTGGGCTACTGTTTCAACTATGAAACACCACCACAACAGGCAAGCTGACAGTCGATCAAACAGCCTCCGCGTGCCATCTTGATTAACCGTCAGCTTGATGCAAATTCTTTCAGATAAAGAGTGAGTTAACGGGGAGCGGCAGAGGGACTCTCAGCAGCGAGTTGCAAGCGGACCTGCGAGCGTTCAAGCCGTTCTTGCGCGGCTTCAAACTCAATTCCGTTCGCGGAGGCACCCAACTCTCTCTCCGCTCGTTCGCGCTCCTGGCGAGCGCTCGCCACATCAATCTCATCGGGTTGCTCGGCAATGTCGGCAAGGACCGAAACACGATCCTCGCTTACTTCCACGAAGCCGCCCGAAACGTGAAGGCGACGCGCGGTGCCGCCCTGCGTGTACGAGAGTACACCCGTGCGAAGTTGCGAGATAAGGGGTGTGTGCCCGGGCAAGATTCCGAGTTCGCCGTTCAGGCCGGGCACTGTCACAGCGTCAACCGCTTCGGACAGCACGCGGCGTTCAGGAGTAATAATCTCAAGTTGAATTCTATCAGCCATACTAATTTTAAGAATGAAGGTGGAAGGATGAATAAGATCAAACAGCTTTTCTATTCTTACTTCATCCTTCCTACTTCATCCCTTCCTTTACGCTCCTACCTCAGCGGCTAAGCGCTGAGCGTTTTCACGCGCTTCTTCAATCGTGCCGACCATGTAGAAAGCTTGTTCGGGCAGATCGTCGTGCTTGCCCTCAACGATCTCGCGGAAGCCGCGAATGGTGTCTTCGAGTTTGACGTACTTGCCTTCGCGACCCGTGAACTGCGCGGCGACGAAGAACGGTTGCGAGAGAAATCGCTGAACCTTGCGGGCGCGTGAGACGACCAGTTTGTCATCTTCAGATAGTTCATCAATTCCTAGGATCGCGATGATGTCTTGGAGATCTTTGTAACGCTGCAAGATCTGCTTCACGGCTTGCGCCGTGTTGTAGTGATCTTCGCCAAGGATGCGCGGATCAAGCAGGCGCGAGTTGGAAGCAAGCGGGTCAACTGCGGGGAAGATGCCGAGTTCGGAGATCTGTCGGGAAAGCGCGGTGACGGCATCAAGGTGCGCGAAGGTTGTCGCGGGTGCCGGGTCTGTGTAGTCATCGGCTGGAACGTACACGGCCTGGATTGAGGTGATCGAGCCGGTCTTGGTGGAAGTGATGCGCTCTTGCATCTCGCCCATCTCGGTCGCCAGGTTTGGCTGATAACCGACGGCCGAAGGCATTCGGCCGAGAAGCGCCGAGACCTCGGAACCGGCTTGCGTGAAGCGGAAGATGTTGTCAATAAAGAGCAGCACGTCCAAACCTTGATCGCGGAAATACTCGGCGACCGTCAGGCCGGAGAGCGCCACGCGCAGACGCGCGCCGGGCGGTTCCGTCATCTGACCGTAGACGAGCGCCACTTTCGACTGCCCAAGCGTACTGAGATCAACCTTCGTCATATCAAACTCGCCGCTCGCTTCCATATTATGGTAGAACGATTCGCCGTAGTTGATAACTTTCGATTCGACCATTTCGCGCAAAAGATCGTTGCCCTCGCGCGTTCGTTCACCGACGCCGGCAAATACGGAGTAGCCAGCGTGTTTCAAAGCGATGTTGCTGATCAACTCCAGAATCAAAACGGTCTTGCCGACGCCCGCGCCACCGAACAATCCGATTTTGCCGCCGCGCAAGAATGGTTGAATAAGATCAATGACCTTGATACCGGTTTCGAACATCTGCAGTTCAGTCGATTGATCTTCAAGCAGGGGCGCATGGCGATGAATCGGGTAGCGCGTGGTCGCCTGCACATCACCCAGATTGTCAACGGGATCGCCAACCACATTCAGCACACGTCCGAGCGTGCCTTCGCCAACCGGCATGGTAATAGGACCGCCCGTGTCGATGGCCTGCATGCCGCGTACAAGCCCTTCGGTCGGCTGCATCGAGACTGTGCGCACGCGACCCTCGCCGAGATGCTGTTCAACTTCGCAGATGATGTTGATAGGCTGCGGCACGTCAAACCCCTCGGAGACAATGCGTAGCGCGGTGTAGATTGATGGTAGATACGTTTCGTCGAATTGCACGTCAACAACTGGACCGATAACCTGTATCACTCGTCCAACATGATGACCGTTTGTGCCGGCGTTTCCATTGCTGCCATTTGCGGTAGCCATAATTTATGAAATAACTCCTTAACGTTTCAAGATCTTCTAAGCCTATCCAAGGCGGAAAATTTTGGCGGGAATAAAGCCCGTCAAAATAACATACCGTATATCGCTAAAGCAAAGTTGCGATCTGCCGCAAGATCGATGATGAATGTGCGCTCTCAAGAGCAAGGCTCCGCAGTTGTTCAATGATATGAGATGCGCTTTGTCTGAATGTGAAACGAAGTGACAGGAGCGATTCGTTTAGAAACAAGAAGTGATTGGGAAACTTAAAGGTCGTCAATGCGGATCTTCATACCGCGCAGCGTGCGCAAATCTTCTTCGGTCAGTTCCAGAGCGGCTTTCGTATCCAGTTCATCAGTCCCCAGTAATTGGCGCAAACCAATGTCCAAGCGCAAGTTTAGTTCCATCTCATAACCTGCTTCGCGCAAGCGTTCGATAGCATCGGCAACTTCCTGTGAACGCTCAACCGCCTCATTGATCGCTGTACCGAGTTCCTGGACGATCTGTTTGGCTTCGCCGCTGATCTCCAATATACCTTGCTCCTCGGTGCGATGTTTGCTATGTGGGCTAAACCTAGAAACCGTACAGCGTGGATGCTACTGGAGGTTAGTGGGTTCGGTCAACCGCGATGCACAGCCACCCAGGAGCGCCGTTTTTAGCTAAGGCGAAGAGCCTTCACACATTCGCAATGCTTTTCTCCATTGTGGCTCATTGGCCTGCCATGCCTTCAGATTGTCGAAGATAATTTCCATCAACTCACTTGGCCGC
>JACCTF010000174.1 GCA_013812565.1 Pyrinomonadaceae bacterium
GCGCCGGGGTGGATGCTGGAAACCCAAGTCCAGTACAAGGTGAAAAGCGCACCCTTCTTTAATCACCCAGACTAAACAATAAGCTGCCTTGAGTTTATGGCGGTGAGTAGTTCGCTCAAGCATATAAATTGCGCGGGCTGCTAGAATTCACGCTTTTCCTAAGAAAAGTGGAGATTACTCCTTCTTGCCCGACTCGCTCGCTCTATTTTGCAACTCATTTGCTGAGTAAAAACCACCGAGTTACAATTTAATTAAGTTCAGAGCGGTGAAAGGGTACTCATCCGCTAATACTTTGAAAATGAATCGGCTCGAATTTAGCCGTCAGTAACTCTCTAAAGGTCCACACATGATTCGTCAGCCCAGCCGCCATGCCTGGCGTCCGCTGTTTCCACTTCGGTCGGATGATCCCAGCTTTGACCTGTTCTCGCCTCGGCAGTTTGGTGCACAAACTCAGGTGCGGTCGCGCAAAGTTATAATACGCCTGGAAGAACACCACACGTCTTCGCATCTGTTCACGATCTTTGCAGAAACTCCAACTCTTCCTCACCAAAGGTGCCAAGGCATGACGCAGCGTCAGATTAAGACGTTCGATCAAGCTGGTGCTGATCGAGAAGCCAAGCTGCGTGAGCCTTTCACCTCCGCAGACAATCCGCTCGTGCAGGTGTTTGAGTCGGCCACCTTCTTTGACTTTCACAATCTGCGCATAAACCAAGTCAGGATGCGGCTCGCGGACGGGTTTTCTCGGGCGTCCACGCTTGCCGGTGCGCGCAAACTCCCGTGTCTGATGGTAAGCGGCAACCAGTGCTGGCAGGTAAGAACGCAACCCATCACTGAAGAAAGCTGGCACACCTTTGACCACGGCAGCCGTCATCTGAATAAGCGTGCACGCGCTTTGCAACGTGCGCGATCCGACAAAGGCGGCCAGCATGAGACGAAACTCCGGGGCGTAACTGATCCAGATCCATTGGCGCCCATCCTCGCTGGAGTCTCCACTTTCTCCGCGAGGCTCAGACTGCGCAGAGTGCTGGCGCCCGATGAAGTTCCACATCTCATCAAGTTGCACCTGCGTGACGGGAAGTTCGCGCAACAGGTGATCGTTAATCTTTTGGGCTTGATGAGCCGCACGCCGCAGCCATTCCAGCACCGTCTCTTCCGTGGTGCCAAGCACAAAGCAGATGCCGGCCAGGTCAACTCTGACCAAGAGCATCTTCAAGGCCATCATAACTTTCTCTTCCGGCGTGCGCAGATCGAAAAAGACCGTCTCACGTGTTTCGGAGAATTGCCTTCCACACACCTTGCAGCAAAAGATTCGTCTTTTGCCGCTGTTGGTGAGATAGGTGGAGATAGCACTAACATTGCCCCGATTCATCAGTTTATAATGAGAGCATTCATGGTTGGGGCATGGATGGCCCCAGTCCTTGGATGTTCGCAAGGGTCAGTCCTCCGATCAACTTGATGTGCAAATCGAAGTTTAATCGTAGGATTGACCTTTCTTATTTTCAAAGTACTAACGGGTGAGCACCCGTGAGGTGGCTCGAATAGAAATACCTATGATTACTAGAGCGGACTATGCTCTTAGACACTCAAGACTTGTAAGCAAAGGGGGTTTTTACGGACAGGTAATACACCAGAAATTGTACGCATGTTCTGAAATTAGTCAACCTTTTGTATATTCCGCTCCGATATTGAGCCAGTTTCCGTTTGGAAAGTGAGCCATCTTCAGCCTTAAACATCCGGTACTCTGGTCAGAGTTTTCGGTAGTGGTTCAATCAGGGGATGCCAAGGCGAGATTGTAGCGATGCAGAAACAAGCGCAAACAAATCTCATGCATCTCCTCTGATTTGGAAAACGAGAGGGACTTCCTCACGAAGCGTCCGAGTCGTTGCCGCAACGTGTTGTTCCACCGCTCGACATGCGCGGTCACTCCGGTTTCCTTGCCTGCCGCTGTGTGTTGCCCGGCAGGAAGCACGAGCTGATAGGCTTCCCAGAAGTCGCTGTAACAGTGACCCCTTTGGTAAGCGGCGGGAATGCGCTCCCAGAGTTTTTGACAACTGACCTGGCTTCTGTCGCCAATGACATAAGCCACGACCTGTCGAGTCGCACGACACAAGGCGATCCAAATCCAGCGTTTACGACTCTTTTTCAAAACAAATGACCAAAGTTCGTCCAGTTCGAGCACTGCCGTCTCAGGCTTTTCCGGGTCGGGGGCGACCAGAGTGGCGGCCAATGGCGGCAGACTCTTCTCTTTTTTTGAGCCAACTGGTGACGGTGTTGCGGGAGACGCCGAAGGTGCGGGAAAGCCCTCGTAAACTGCTGCGCTCGTCGTAAGCGCGCAAGATCATTTCGCGTGCTTGTTCCGTGTAACCGTTGGGTTGTGGGTTCTCGCGGCTGTAACGTCCACAGTCCTGACATAAGAAGCGTTGCTTGCTATTGGCGGTCAGCCCGTGGCGAATAATGTTAGCACTGCGGCAATGGCGGCACTTAATCTGTTTTGTAATCATCGGGAAGAGCCTACTATACCGCCCTCGCTTGAACCACTACCGAATTTATTTCTGCCTGGAGCAACAACAAATGATGCCTCGATGCCTGTTATTGCTTGCCCCAACTCTTGATGAGGGATGGTTATTAACCCTGCTGTTAGCTTGCGGGCTGTTAGGATTTATCCTGGCTGTCGCACTGTGCCGCTACCTGCTCGACTGTCTCTCAGCAATTTTTGAAGGGTGTTGCGATTGGCTGGAAATTAAACTCGCACGGCGCAAGGTGCGGAGACGAACGCTCATGCACCTCCACAGAATGGCTCGCTACTCAAGACCTGTGACAATCCACCTACCTGCCAGTAACCCACAGCCGCATCTCGTCGAGGTTAAAAGCGTGGCGCAACCGCAATCCGCGCAGATACAATCCGCCGCTATCGGTTTGCCTTACCATGCTCGCCGTCCTGTTTCCGCGAGCGATGCGCTCCGGCGTTCGTGCCTGGAGCAATAGCTACTGCTCGCGCCCGAGCGATAGATTCATCGGGAATAAATTCTATGCACAAGATTGAGTATCGGATTGGCGACTCGGACTGAGCCGCAGGGCACAGGCATGAAGATAATCACTCACTGCGTTAATGATGTTGATCGCAGAGAGGTTGTCTTTGCGGAAGTCGGACGGATCACAGATGGGCCTGTTGGTCTGAGCCGGCTGAGCCCGAGTGAAACCCGACTCGTCTAAATCAAGACTTGAGACGAAGGCATCAATAAAACGGACATGGTTCTCAGGCGTCGTGAGGTTTCGGGAAGAGTAAAACTTTCGAGCGGTGGTTACCACGAATGTAATCCCGCGAATAATCACCTCCCATCAAATATACCTTTCATGCTCGTCCTTTGCTTCGATTATTGTATGCTGTGCGCGCGGGCGAATTTAAGCATTATGCGGCTACTTGACAATCCCGCTGCACAATAAAGTTGCGGTCAGATGAGTGGCGTTTCCTCGCAGGAGTGAAAGTTCAAAGTTCACTTCCCAAAAAACTCAGAAGGATAATTATGGAGAGTGGGTACGACTCAGTGTACGGCCACTGGTTGAGCAATCCCGAATGCTTCTGGGCAGAAGCGGCCGAGGCTGTTCACTGGTTTAAGAAATGGGATCGGGTGCTCGACGCTTCACGGCCCCCATTTTATCGTTGGTTCTCCGGCGGAAGCCTCAACAGTTGCTACAACGCTCTCGATCTGCACGTCGAAACCGGGAGGGCCGACCAACCGGCTCTAATCTATGATAGCGCTGTCACCAACTCGACAAAGGTCATCACTTATCGCGTGTTATTGAATGAGGTGGCACGCTTTGCCGGAGTTCTTCTTCTACATGGAGTCCGGAAAGGAGACCGCGTCATCATCTATATGCCCATGGTGCCGGAGGCGGTGATTGCCATGCTGGCCTGTGCGCGGATTGGAGCGATCCATTCCGTGGTCTTCGGAGGCTTTGCCGCTAATGAACTGGCGACCCGGATCAATGACGCCAGGCCGAAAGTGATCGTCTCCGCCTCCTGCTGCGTCGAAGTGAATCGCGTCGTGCCGTACAAGCCGTTGCTTGATCAGGCCATTGAGTTAGCCATCGCGAAGCCCGCAGCCTGCATCATCCTCCAGCGGCCACAGGAGCAAGCGTCCATGACCCGCGGGCGCGACTTTGATTGGGCGCAGGAGATGGCGCAAGCGAAACCCGCCGACTGTGTGCCGGTGGCCGCGACCGACCCGCTCTACATCCTCTACACCTCCGGCACAACGGGCCTCCCCAAGGGCGTCGTGCGTGATAACGGCGGACACCTGGTGGCGCTCAAATGGAGCATGAAGAACGTCTACGGGGTCGAGCCGGGTGAGGTTTTCTGGGCGGCCTCCGATCTGGGCTGGGCCGTCGGCCACTCTTACATCGTCTACGGCCCGCTTTTCCACGGCAATACTACCGTCCTTTACGAAGGCAAACCCGTCGGCACGCCCGACCCCGGAGCCTTCTGGCGTGTTATCTCAGAGCACGATGTTAAAGTCCTCTTCACCGCGCCGACGGCATTTCGCGCCATCAAACGTGAAGACCCGAACGGTGAGTACATCCGCCGGTACGACCTCAGCCGCTTCCGTATGCTCTTCCTCGCTGGCGAGCGGTGCGACCCCGATACATTGCTGTGGGCCGGGAGACAACTCGGCGTGCCCGTCATAGATAACTGGTGGCAGACGGAAACGGGTTGGCCTGTCGGCGCCAACTGCGCCGGCTTGGGGCTGCTGCCCATCAAGCCGGGTTCTTGCACGAAGCCCGTCCCCGGCTATGACGTGCGAGTGTTAGGGGAAGATGGTCAAGAGATACCGTTCGGTCAGATCGGTAACATTGCCATCAAGCTGCCATTGCCGCCCGGCTGTCTTCCGACTTTGTGGAACAATGATGCGGGGTATAAGGAGTCGTATATGAGCACCTATCCCGGCTACTATCAGACCGCAGACGCGGGCTTCAAGGATGAGGACGGCTATCTCTGGATCATGAGCCGGACGGACGACATCATTAACGTGGCCGGGCATCGCCTCTCCACCGGCGCGTTGGAAGAGGTGCTCGCCTCTCACACGGATGTCGCCGAATGTGCCGTTGTCGGGGCAGCCGACGAGTTGAAGGGAGAAATCCCTCTCGGTTTGATCGTGCTGAAGACAGGCGTCGGGCGGCCACATGAGGTGATAACGGCGGAATTGATCCGGATGGTACGCGAGAAGATCGGGCCTGTGGCCTCCTTCAAAGTGGCAGCCATCGTCAAGCGACTACCCAAGACCCGATCAGGTAAAATCGTGCGAGGCACCATCAAGAAAATTGCCGACGGGCTCGAATACCGAATTCCTCCGACTATTGATGACCCCGCGATTCTCAATGAGATCACGGCAGACTTGGCAGCGTTAGGCTATCCTCGTAAGTGAGCGGACGGTGAAGCCACCTTGGAACAGCAATGTTGCTTGCGCTGCTTGCCCTTCGAGGATAAGTTTCCAAAGTTACATGCATGAATGGCTTCAGCCATAAGAGTCGTCATTCTCGCTTACGCTTGAGATTCCCGTGACCGACGCACGCCCTCAAAGAAGAGCAGCGTATCGGCGATGTGCTCTTGCCAGTAGTTCCAATTATGCTCGCCTTCGAACTCGAAGTATTGATGCTCGATATTAAGCCCGACCAGCGCTTGGTGTAACTCCCGATTACCTTCGATCAGCGCGTCGCTCGTCCCGCAATCGAAGCGGAACGGCGGAAGGGTTTCCCGGTGCTTTTTCATCCAGTAGAGCGGGAGGGCATCTTCGCGCTCCAGATATTCACCGTAGAGCGTCAAGGGTTCTTCGACGAATCCAGCCAGTTGACCGGGTTTGGTGATAGACGAGTGTCCTGAGAACCCCGCCACTTTTTCCGCGTACTTCGCGCCCAGGCGCAACGCCCCGTAGCCCCCCATCGAGAGACCGGCGATGAAGAGCGGCGACCGCGGGTCAATGCAGGGAACGACATCGATCCCGCAGCCGATCGCGTCTTCCATAACCCACCGTTCATAATCGGCTTCCGGGTGGGCGATGTAGCCGCTGCCGTCTCCCCACAAGCCGTCAGAGGGCATGAAGAGCACTACCGGGTCTATCAATTGCTTCTCGATCAGACTGAGGGCGGTCAAGTGCGCGCC
>JACCTF010000189.1 GCA_013812565.1 Pyrinomonadaceae bacterium
GAGCGACTGGTTCTCTACGGGCAGTCGCTCGGAACGACGGTCGCCGCGGATGTGGCGTCAAGGCGGGCTTGCGGCGCGCTCATCCTCGAGTCGGGCTTGAGTTCAGCCGCAGAGATGGCGGCCGTCGTGCTGCCGTGGTTGCCGCGCAAGGCCTACGTCGTGGGGAAGAACCGGTTCGACTCGGCACGAAAACTGTCTCTGGTCAGGGTGCCGGTGCTGATCACGCACGGCGATCCGGACGCGGTCATCCCGGTTGAGCAAGGCAGGGCTTTGTACAAGGCGGCGAATGAGCCGAAGAAGTTGTTGATCTTTCCCGGAGCGGGACACAACGTGCACGGGAACACGGGAGCGAGGTACGTCGGCGTTGTGGCCGAGTTCATCAGAGGAGCCGTGCTCCGTTGATCGTAAATGCGGTCTTTTGATGTCGGTGATCGCGCCAACAATCTCGAAGTGGTTGGGTGGCAAAAATGTTCTAACTACGCAGTATAATGGAGGTTCTAAGTAGATTCCGTCATCCATATTGTACTCGAGTTTTACCAATTGAGTAGTCAACAGGGTCATTCAGTTTTCTGTTTGATGCCGATCAAAGCTAGTGCCGACCAGGGTTGAGCAGCGAAGCGACGACAAGCAGCAGCGATGTTGGTCTCGCCAGCCAAGCGCATGATCCCAATCGCCGTGTTCCGCAGTGCCGCCATCACCTGCGGAATGTTGCCCGATCTGACTTGCGAGCGGTCTTCATCAAAGGTCACATCCCTGACCCAGTGAGATTTGTTTTCGATGTGCCAGTGAGACCTCACCAACTCCAACAACTGCTCGGCTCCAGCGCGCTCACGCCCTAAACTTGTCACACCATAGACCACTTCGGCGCGCTCGTACCCGCTCGACTTTCGCGTCACTTGCCGCTCCACTGCAAAGACCTGGGCGAGACCCGGCCAGTCACTGTAACCCGCAAGCACCGTGCTTGCGGTTAACCTTCGCTGCTCAATCCGCCCATGACCGACTTCCAGCGTCGCGCCGCTTGAGAGTGTGTCGGCGATTACCTGTGGTTGCGCAAAGACCGTGGCAATCTCCTCTTGCAACGTCGGCTGGTTGCCTTTCACGACCATTACATAATCGCCGCCGCGCTCGATGATCGTTTGCGCCAGGTCGCGTTGCGTCAACAGCGCATCAACCGTAACCACTTTGCCGTCAAGCACTAAGCTTGCAAGCAACTCATCCACGGCAGTGATCTCATTGGTTTTATCACCAACCGCCGCTTGCCCCAAAGTTAGTCCAAGGCGATGCCCCAAGGCGGAGAGCAGGTGTGCGCCGGGCGCGCCTTGCTTGCGGCTACCCCGTAAGCTCTTGCCGTCAACGGCGACGCCCTCCAACTCCGCGGCGCAGGCGGCGACGCTTGTCAGTACGCCTTCGGCCCACTGCCCAAGTTTCTCTTCCACCTCCGCTTTGTTGACATGGCGCAAGATCGTGTTGAGGGTTGCGGCACATGGCGTCGTCTGATGTGTAAAGCCAAGGGCCTGCGTCAATGCCTTGCCATAGTTGCGCCCCCACTCGGCAATCGCGCCATAGCTACGATACCCGCACAGCATCGCGCACACGGACAACGCCAGCACGGCTTGTAGCGGATGGCGCCGCCCTTGCGATTGACGAAAGTCGGGTATCTGGGCTAAGACTTCCATCAGCACAGGACACTGTTCTGTCATTAGTCTCACCTCACTTGTGGTTGTTGCAAACCTTGTGAGGTGAGACTACTTTCTATCCGCTGCTTTCTTCAACCGAGAACTGAATGACCCTGACAGGGATGTACCTTGCCACTGCTTGCGGGGCTAATGTATGATCCGCTGCGGCACTGTTTATACTTTTAATGTCGACACTCAAACGAGGTTAGGTCAATGTCTTTTCGCACAAAGTTCCTGCTTGTTGTCTTCTCCGCCACGCTCGCCCTTTACGCCGTGATCGGCGGTTGGATGTCCACACGCGCGCAGCAGCAGAACGATCCGGGCGCGCAGTTGCGCATCTTCGGAAGCGTGTTGGGACACATCCAAAACGACTACGTAGACGAACCTGATCTTGGAAAAGTGCGAGCCGGGGCAATGCGCGGTTTAGCCTACGGACTTGATCCATACTCGACGTATCTCACTGCAGAGCAGGTACGCAACTACGGAGCGACGAGCAGAGAGGTCGGCATTGGCTTGGAGCTCTCCCAGGTCGCTTCCTACCTCTACGTCATTTCGCCCGTCAAAGGCGGCCCGGCAGCAGAAGCCGGTGTGTTGGCAGGTGACATAATCGAGTACATAGATAATAAGGCGACGCGCGACATCTCGCTCTACGACGCCAAACAGTTACTGAACGGCGCCCCTGCCACGGAGATTAAACTGCGCATCCTGCGCGCGGGTGCACGCCCGCTGACAATCAATGTGCGACGCGCCACTGTTCGTACGCCGACGGCTGATGTGCGTATGGAGGCGAATCGAGTCGGCATATTACGAATCAACAGCTTGGCGGAAGGTGAAGCGGCGGACGTTAAGGCACGCCTTGAAGAGTTGCAAAAACAGGGCGCGCAAAAGGTGGTCTTGGATTTGCGAGGCGTCGCGAGCGGTTCGCTCACGGAAGCGGTTCGCGTCGCGAATCTCTTCATACGTGAAGGCGTCTTAGCCCAAACTACGGGTAAGGCCAGTAAGCCACTCCAAACTTTTACGGCCGACGCGAAGCAGGCCATTTTTGATAATCCGGTTGTGGCGCTTATCGACCGGGGCACTGCCGGAGCCGCTGAGGTGGTCGCCGCCGCCTTGATGGAACGCAATCGCGGCGAAGTAATCGGCGAAAAAAGCTTTGGCGCCGGGGCGGATCAACAGTTGTTTACACTACGCAACGGTGACGGCCTGTTACTCACGACGGTCAAGTGGGCTTCGGCGAGCGGCAAACCTTTTCTCGGCACAGGCCTTACCCCTTCAGTCGAAGTTAAACGCCCCGATCTCGCCGAAGCGATTGATCCAGACGACCTGACGGGCAATGACGATGATGAGGTTGTGAAACCGAATCCATCGCCCGAGCGCCGCGAAGCCGCGCCGGAACCCGCTCCGTCCAAGCAAATTCAGCCGGAAGATTTACAACTCAAAAAAGCGCTGGAGTTGCTTCGCGACAAACCCGTTGTCCAGCGGCGTGCGGCTTAAAAAGTAAAATTCAAATCTGACATTGAAGGCCGGTGAGTAACAGCTACTCACCGGCCTTTATCTTTCGTATGTGAAGGCTTTGTTCACAGAGGAAGGTTGCCATGTTTCTTGGGCGGATTGGTATCGCGTTTGTTCTCCATCAGAGCGAGCGCGCGGGCGAGTTTTGGGCGCGTCTCGGCCGGTTCGATGATCTCATCAATGAAGCCACGGGCGGCGGCCGTAAAGGGGTTCGCGAACTTCTCTTGAAATTCCTTGATGCGCGTTTGTCGGGCGGCTTCCTTATCTTCGGCTTCGCCCAGTTCGCGGCGGTAGAGAACTCCGACCGCCCCCTCGGCCCCCATCACGGCGATCTCGGCCGTCGGCCACGCGAAGTTGATGTCTGTGCGGATATGTTTCGACGCCATCACGCAGTAAGCTCCGCCGTAAGCTTTGCGTGTGATGACAGTGATCTTCGGCACGGTCGCCTCCGCGAAGGCATAGAGGAGTTTCGCTCCATGACGAATGATGCCGCCATGCTCCTGACGAACGCCGGGCAGGAATCCGGGCACATCTTCAAAGACGATCAAAGGAATGTTGAAGCAATCGCAGAAGCGCACGAAGCGCGCGGCTTTTGTCGAGGCATCGATGTCGAGCACGCCCGCCAGGTATGCCGGTTGGTTAGCGACGATGCCGATTGAGCGTCCATCAAGGCGGGCAAAGCCGACGACGATGTTGGGCGCGTACAACGCATGAACCTCGAAGAAGTCGCAATCATCAACCACGGGGTTGATCACGTCGCGTATGTCGTAAGGTTGATTCGAGGCTGCTGGAACAATCGTGTTGAGTTGTTCGGCGCTACGCCCGGCCGGGTCCGTAGCGGCACGTCGCGGCGGGTCTTCCATGTTGTTCGATGGAAAAAAGGAGAGCAGCTCGCGCACCAATTGCAACGCGTGTTCGTCCGAGTCGGCGGCGAAGTGAGCCACCCCGGAGATGCGATTATGCGTATCTGCCCCGCCGAGTTCCTCCTTGGTGACTTCTTCATGCGTCACCGTGCGGATCACTTCAGGGCCGGTGATGAACATGTAAGAAGTGTGCTTGACCATCACGTTGAAGTCCGTGATGGCCGGGCTGTAGACAGCGCCGCCCGCACACGGCCCCATAATGCAACTGATCTGCGGCACGACGCCCGAGGCGAGCGTGTTGCGCAAGAAGATGTCGGCGTATCCGCCGAGGCTCACCACGCCTTCTTGTATGCGCGCCCCGCCGGAATCGTTAAGCCCGACGACGGGCGCGCCGACCTTCATCGCCAGATCCATCACTTTGCAGATCTTCTCCGAATGGGTCTCAGAGAGAGAGCCGCCGAAGACGGTAAAATCCTGCGCGAAGACAAAGACGCGACGCCCATCAACGAGCCCATGACCGGTGACCACACCGTCCCCTGGATAGAGTTGCTGATCGAGTTCAAAGTCGCGTGAGCGGTGCACGACAAATTTGTCGAACTCCTGAAACGTTCCTTCATCGAGAAGAAACTCTATACGTTCGCGTGCGGTCAGCTTGCCGGCGGCATGCTGGCGTTTGATTCGCTCGGGGCCGCCGCCCGCTTCGGCCTGGCGCGTGCGTTCTCTAAGCTCATCGAGCTTTGTCGGCGGAGCAATCTTTTCGGGTGTGATGGTCATATCTCAAATAGGTTCAAGGTTCAAGGTTCAAGGTTCAAGGTCCATGGCGCAGAGGCTGATTTGGGGCTTTAGACTTTGAACTTTGAACTTGTCACTGGTTACTGTCAAAGGGGAAGCGGCGCGTTTCGATAAGGCGGATAAGTTCGTCG
>JACCTF010000216.1 GCA_013812565.1 Pyrinomonadaceae bacterium
ATTGCGGAGTATCGACGCTCATTGGAGCGCGACTCGCTTCATGAACTCACGCTGCAAAATTTAACTGCCGCATTGAACGCGAGCGGCAAGACGGAAGAAGCACGCGACGCGCTCGCGCGACTTGAAAGCGTCAACCCCAACAATCCAGCCATCCCCAAGCTGCGTTCAGATTTAGCACAACTCGGTTCATCAGCAAAAGCGTCAGCTTCATCTAGCAATTGATCAAGTTCAGAGTTCAACATAAGGGTTGTTATCCTTGCTAAGTAACAAGCCAAAGCTTGAACTCTGAACCTTAATATCAATTCGACGAACTGGATTGACATTGCTGTGAGATACGCTCACACGAATCAAGGTTCAATTGCCATGCGCAGGACGTTTGTCATTGATTGCTTCTGGGACTTTCCGTCTTTCATCACGATAATCAATTGACCATTCTCAACCGTGATGCGGCGCACGGTGCTCATCTCGCGCTCTAATCGCTCGCCATCTCTTGTTTCGATAATCAAGCGCGTACTGATTGTCGGTATCGGCGGCGTGGGTGAAGGAACCGGCTTCGTCGCCGGTGCACTCCTCCTTGGTAGAGAATCACCTCTGACTCGACCGGGGCGCGGCCGACGCGGTCTTGTCCGTGTAGCCCTGACAACAACCGGCCTAGGCGTTGTTATCGTCTCAACGGGTGGCGATGGTTTAGGTTCAGATTCAGCAACGGCCACGGACGCGCTTGCGCTTGAGGAAGATTCTTTATCCTTAGTTTCTATTACTTCGTTTGTCTTCGCTTCATTGCTGTCCGCCTCTACTGTTCCGCCAACGGATGTCACGCGTCTTCCGCTCGGTTGCTTGCTGCTTACTACCGGCACGGTCAGGCGGTTGTTCTCTGACTGTGCGATCATCTCACCGCTGGCAGGTGCAAAAGCTCCATCAAAGCGGATACGGTAAGTGCCCTCCGCATCGTTCATGCTACGCGCCTCAACACGCAAAATCAGACTCTCTTGTCTGCGCAAGTAAATACTTTTCGTTGCGGTTGAGGAATCGGCTCCGGCATAGAGGGTTATTTTGGCGAGCGGACGCATACCGGTGGCGAACACATCAACGTCTCCGTTCAAGTTCTTACTTTCGACCGTGACGACCAAATCTCCGGGCGTTCCAGTGAAAATATAAAAGTGCCTGGTTAGCCGGGCGTCACCGATGTCTCTCGGCAAGATGCGGCCATCAATCTCATTTACGACGACCGCTGTCGGGAATGAAACATCGGTGGACTGCGTCGCCACTTCAATGGTTGCTGCAAACACAAGCATCAGCGTAGCGATCAATGTTTCAAGCTGCTTCTGCCCTTTAGAGAGTTTATGCATAAAATCTACGCTCACAAGGTGACACGAAGGAGTTGACCACATCAGAATGTCAGTCAAGCTTCCGTCTCAAACATAGTGGTGCAACATGTCCGTTGTGTATGAATCTTTATCTTGATATGACTATTCACATTCGATTCAAAGTTAATGACTTGGTGTTACTTGCGGCATGCCATCAGCGCCGGTCACGGCCGTGTGTACGTCGGGCAAGAAGTAGAACAGTATCCCAAGAATCGCATAGACAGATAGTAGCTGCACGCCCTCAATCCAATTACTCTCGCCATCGCTGCTGATCTGCTCGACGATGATGATCGACGCGATGACAGCGATCACCTCCGGGACGGTAAACTCCAAGTGCATCGGACGCCCGAACAAGTAGGACGCAAATATCAGAACGGGCGCGACGAAGAGCGCGATCTGTAAGCTTGAACCGAGCGCAATGCCCATGCTTAGATCCATCTTGTTGCGCATTGCCATCAAGACGGCCGAAGAGTGTTCGGCGGCGTTGCCGATGATGGCGACGACGATGACGCCGACAAAAACTTCGGTGAGACCCAAACTCTCGCGCGCCTTCTCGACGGCTCCTACCAAGAACTCTGAGATGAGCGCCACAAAAGCGGTCGCCAGTAGCAAAACTCCGACCGCCTTGCCGACAGACCACGTGGCTTCGTGCGCTTCGCTGTGCGTTAGTTCGGCTCCCGTCTTTGCGGCCGCTCCCTGCACTTGTTCGCCGACGTATAACTCCTTATGGGTCACAAGCGAGAACAGAAGCGTAGCCGCGTAGGTGAGAAAGAGTACGATGGCGATAGCGAGCGACAACTGTAACTCTCTGTCAAGCGTCCAGCCGCCCTGCTCAATCGGCACCTGGGCGGCAACCTGGTGAAAGATCGTTGGAATAACCAGCGCGATGGCCGCTAAAGTCAAAGCCGTGGCCGAAGTGCTAGCGGCCGTCCGGTTAAACTGTTGCTGTGGGAATTTGACGCCGCCCGCGAAGAACGACAATCCCAAGACAAGCAGGATGTTACCGATGATCGACCCTGTGATCGAGGCTTTGACGACGCCCTCTAATCCCTTGGAGAGGGCAAACAGAGCGATGATAAGTTCGGCGGCATTGCCGAAGGTGGCGTTCAAGAGTCCGCCGACACCCTGCCCTAAATGCTCAGCTAAGTGTTCGGTGGCGCGACCCATCCAACCGGCAAGCGGGATGATCGCCAAACACGAGACGATGAAAAGCCAGGTCGGATTCTCAAGGCCCGGCACAAAGCGCAAGATGATGGCAACGGGCACAAACACCAGCAGCCAATTGAGCGAAGGCTTGAGCCATGAACGAGCGGAAGCCGGAGGTGGCGCGGATTGCTGAGGCGTTGCCGACGGGGCGGCGGTAGAGGTTGTTGACATAAGAATATATTTATCACATTTGGATAGTGAGATACATCACCCCACAAAAGAATGAAACAGGTGATGGACAGGATAAACAGATGAAGCCGAAGGAACAAGGCGAAGAGCAGTTATAGGTGTCTCGGCAAGGTTTCTTCTATCCTGTGCATTCTGTCTATCCTTATTAATTTTGTTTGTCTGCTTCGGCTTGGTGTTTGACGCCTGTGTACTTGATTGTTAACCACCCGTCCCGAATCCCTAACCGTGATTGAGGACGATTGTTTGACGCCTGTGTGCTTGATTGTTAACCCAAGTTTGAGGTTAACTGGGTCAAACATTAATTTGAACCAATCAATGAGTCGACAGCCAAACGGTCTCAGAGATACGTGTGAGTAATGAACACTGTAGCAGACAAAATACTCGTTACAGCGCGGTCGGTGCCGCGCCCAACCCTCTCGGTGATCGATGCGGTGGCAATCATTGTCGGCATCGTCGTCGGCGCAGGTATTTTCAGGACGCCATCGCTTGTTGCCGCCAACGCGGGAAGCGTTTCGGTCGCGTTGCTGGCATGGGTCGCGGGCGGATTTGTATCGCTCCTCGGCGCATTGTGTTACGCGGAGCTGGCGACCACTTATCCGCATGCCGGGGGTGACTACCATTACCTGACGCGCGCCTTCGGTCATCGCCTTTCGTTCCTGTTCGCCTGGGCGCGGATGAGCGTTATCCAAACCGGCTCCATTGCGCTGCTCTCGTTCGTCTTCGGCGACTATGCGACGCAGGTTTACCCGCTCGGCGAATACTCGTCGTCCATTTACGCCATCCTGGTTGTTGCCGCCCTGACAGGCCTGAACATCCTCGGCGTTCATCAAGGAACTCGCACGCAGAACGTTTTGACAATCGTGGAAGTCTCCGGGGTGTTATTAATCATCGTCGCGGGTCTGGTTTTCGCAGCGCCCCTCTCTGCCGAGGCGACGGCGGGTTCGGCGGGCGCTTCTGCTCCGCAAGCGTCGCTCGGGCTGGTGATGGTCTTTGTGCTGTTGACCTACGGCGGCTGGAACGAAGCGGCCTACGTTTCCGCCGAGTTGCACGACGCGCGCCGCAACATGGTGCGGGCGCTGCTGTGGAGCATCTTTATCATCACTACGCTCTACGTACTAATCAACTGGGCCTACCTCAACGCACTAGGACTTGAAGGCACGGCTCGATCACAGACTGTCGCGTCCGATGTCATGCGGCGCGTCTTTGGTGAACAGGGTGCGCAAGCCATCAGCATATTAATCGCCGTCTCGGCCTTGACCTCGGCAAACGCCACAATCTTCACGGGAGCACGCACCTCTTACGCGCTCGGGCGCGACTTTCCGCTGTTCGCTTTTCTCGGGCGCTGGAGCGAACGCGCAAA
>JACCTF010000261.1 GCA_013812565.1 Pyrinomonadaceae bacterium
TCGCGCACCATGATGGGTTACGACGCGCCCTATGTGCCGGGCTACGATTGTCACGGTTTACCGATTGAGCTTTATGTAGACAAAAAGCTCGGCGCGAAAAAGGCGAATATGCCCGCCGTGAGCGTGCGACGCGCCTGCCGCGAACACGCCGCCGAAGCTCTAAAGCGTCAGACCAGAGATTTCGAGCGGCTCGGAGTGCTCGGCGAGTGGGACGATCCGTACCTGACGATGTCGAACTCTTACGAAGCGGAGACGGCGCGCTTGTTTGGTCGCTTCGTTGAACGCGGCTACGTCTACCGCGGCGCGCGTCCCGTCTACTGGTGCATCCACGATCAAACGGCGCTCGCCGAAGCCGAAGTCGAATATAGCGAGCACCGCAGCCCTTCCGTGTATGTAAAGTTTCCGCTTGCCACCGATCCGGCGAGCATCGACCAGGCGCTCGCCGGGCGCACAGTCTACTTCCTTATCTGGACCACCACGCCGTGGACGCTGCCCGCTAACCTCGGCATCGCGGTTAATCCAATCTTTGAGTATGCCGCTATCGAAAGCGGGACGGAAGTTTACGTCGTCGCGAGCGAATTGGTTGAAGCGGTCACGGAGAAGTGCGGCCTCGACAACGTACACGTGCTCGCCAGATTTCCGGGGGCGCGGCTTGATCGCCTTGAGTGTCGGCATGCATGGCTCGACCGGCCGTCGCTTGTAGTGCTCGGCGAGCACGTGACGCTCGGCGGCGAAGCTGATGCAGAGACAGAGTTGGATGTGCGTCAAGCGCGCGACCGGCGCACGACGGCGAAGGCCGGAACAGGTTGCGTTCATACCGCGCCCGGCCACGGTCACGACGACTTTGTGATCGGCAATCGCTACGGTTTGGAAGTCTACTGCCCGGTTGACAACGCGGGGCGGTTCACCCCGGAGGTTGAACATTTCGCGGGCGAGCGTGTGTTCGATGCCAATCCCAAAATAGTCGAGTTCCTGCGCGAGCGAGGGGCGCTTCTTCACAGCGAGACTTACGCGCACCGCTACCCGCACTGTTGGCGCTGTCACAACCCGGTCATCTTTCGCGCTACGCCGCAGTGGTTTATCTCGCTCGACACGCCGGCAAAAGCGAACGAGATAGAGAAGGACGAGGACGGGCGCGACCACAGCAACTTCACCGACAACGACCCGGACCACCTGGAATCACTGCGAGTTGCCGCCCTGCGTGAAATTGAACGCGTCGAGTGGAATCCGGCGTGGGGTCGCGAGCGCATGCGCAACATGTTCGTAGGGAGACCCGACTGGTGCGTTTCGCGTCAGCGCGTGTGGGGCGTTCCGATCCCTGCCTTCTACTGCGCAAGCTGCACCGAAGTGGTTGCCGATCCCGCGATCATCCGTCATGTTGCGAACATCTTCGAGCGTGAATCTTCAGACGCATGGTACAGCCGCGAAGCTCATGAACTTTTGCCTGAAGGTTATAAATGTCTGAAGTGTGGCGCGGCCCGATGGACGAAAGAGACGGACATCCTCGACGTGTGGTTCGACAGCGGGTCTTCTTCGATTGCGGTGCTTGAACAACGCAAGAATCTACGCTGGCCCGCCGACGTTTACCTAGAAGGCGGCGATCAATTCCGCGGCTGGTTTAATTCATCGTTGATGATTGCGCTTGCGGTGAAAGGCCACGCGCCTTACCGCACAGTGTTGACCTACGGCTGGGTAGTTGACGGCGAAGGCAAGGCGATGCACAAATCGGCGGGCAACGCCATCTCGCCCAACGAAGTGATCAAAGAATCAGGCGCGGAAATCCTGCGTTTGTGGGCCGTTTCATCCGACCACCATGAAGAGATGCGTTGCTCGCCGGAGATTTTGCAGCGAGTCGCTGATGCTTACCGTAAAATCCGCAACACGGCGCGCTTCGCGCTGGGGAATCTCGACGGCTTTGATCCGTCGCGTGACGCGGTCGCGGACGCAGAGATGCACGAGATCGACCGCTGGGCGCTGGCCGAACTCGATGCGGTGATCGAACGTGTCCGAAAGGGTTTCGAGACTTATGAGTTTCATGCGCTGTATCAAGCGCTCTATTACTTCTGCACGGTGACGCTCTCGGCGCGCTATTTCGACATCATCAAGGATCGTCTCTACACCGCCGCGCCGCGGAGTCTAGCGCGCCGCTCGACGCAGACCGCGCTTTACCGAATCGCTGACGCGATGGCCCGTTTGCTTGCGCCCATCTTGGTTTTCACTGCTGACGAAATCTGGGAGAACTTACCGGAAGCTTCGGGTAGCGGCGGTGACGAGCGTTTAGCCTCGATTCATGTTGCGGAGTTTCCGATGGTTCATGGCAATCGTGACACACAACTTCTTGCGGATTGGGAGCAGTTGTTCAAAATTCGCGATGAAGTCTTAGCGAAGCTTGAAGAAGCACGTAATGCAAAGATCATCGGCAGTTCGCTCGAAGCTAGTTTAGAGATCTCCAGCACGCTCAATAAAAGTTTGCTTGAACGTTACCGCGATCAATTGCGTTTCATCTTTATCGTGTCCGATGTACAACTCACTGACAGGAAAGATGACGATCAAGGATCACCAATCTTTGAGACGGTGAAAGTCAAACGAGCTGCGGGCGAGAAGTGTGCGCGCTGCTGGAACTACTCAACCCGCGTCGGCGAATCGGATCGCTACCCGACGGTGTGTGAGCGGTGCGTCGAAGCCTTAACAGAGATCGAGCGGGAGGCGGCGTGAAGGGGCGAAGCGCCGGACGGCGCACGGCTTATCTCTTGCTTGCGCTCGCCATCTTTGTGCTTGATCAAGCAAGCAAGGCCTGGGCTATCGATGCTTTGCGCTTTAGCGAAGACCGAAACGTTATCAGCGGATTGCTCACCTTTGAGTATGCGGAGAACCCGGGCATCGCATTCGGGCAACTGCAACAGGGAGGCGCACTTGGAAGGTGGCTGCTGGCCGCGCTCGCCCTTACGGCCGCGGTGGCGGTGCTCGTTTACCTGTTCCGCACCGTGCGCACGGATGATCGAACTCTGGGCGCGTGCGCCCTGCTTCTCGCCGGCATCGTCGGCAACCTGGTGGACCGCGTGCGTCTCGGCTACGTGGTAGATTTTATCCTCGTTCATCTAGGTTCATACCACTGGCCCACGTTCAACGTCGCTGACGCCAGCATCTGCGCCGGAGCGCTGCTGCTCGCTTATGATATTTTTTTGGAAGGAAAGCAAGGAACTAGAAGTCAGGAGTCAGAAGTCAGGAGTCAGTAGAAGATTGCTTGCAGTTTACAACTCCTTGTCGCCAACCCTTTGTTGCTATTGAATGCGTTTATTCTGTCTCCTGACTTCTGACTCCTGCCTACTTTACGGAAATGTACCCAGAGCTTGTTCGCATCGGTAGTTTTCCTGTACACACTTATGGCGTGCTGCTGGCGCTCGCGTTTCTTACGGCGCTGGTTGTCGCCGCGCGTCTTGCAGCACAGGATGGCCTCGCGCGCGACCGCATTTATGATCTAGGTTTGTGGATGCTGCTGGCGGCGTTGCTGGGATCGAAGGCATTGATGTTGTTGACCGAACCCAGCTATCGCGCCGAGCCGCGGCAACTCCTCTCGCTCGACTTTTTGCGTTCCGGGGGAGTTTTTTACGGAGGCTTTCTTGCGGCGGTGGCGACCGGGTATGCGCTGGTGCGCCGTTACGGATTACCGTGGTGGCCGACGGCTGATGCTTTCGCGCCGGGGATCGCGCTCGGTCAGGCCATCGGGCGGCAAGGGTGCTTTGCCGCCGGGTGCTGTTGGGGCAAGCCGACTGTGTTGCCCTGGGGCGTTCAGTTCACCGAACTGGGCCATGAAGTAACCGGCGTGCCTCTGGGCATTCATCTTCATCCAACGCAGCTCTACGAATCGTTCGCGGCTTTCGCCGTCTTCCTTTTCCTGATATGGCTTCATCGCCGCAAATCTTTCAACGGTCAGGTCATCGCCACTTATGCGATGTTCTACGGCGTGATGCGCTTCACGATTGAGTTCTTCCGTGATGATCCGCGCGGCGACATTTGGGGACTAACCACGCTGACGCATCTTTCGACTTCGCAGATGATCAGCCTTCTCGTCGGCATCAGCGGCCTTATCATCTTCATCATTCGGCGGAGAGCGGCGATTCAACAAACACCACTCAAGGTCGCTTCGACAACGCCTGACGCGGCGCGCGCTCGATGAACGAAGCTTGCGCAAGCAACATCGATCCAACGATTCCAATCGATCAAGATGCGGAGACACTCGTCTTCGAAGTTTCCGCCGAGGCGGGATCGCGTCTCGATGCAAACTTAGCCGCGCGCCTCGAAGATCGCAGTCGCACATCTATCAAGCGACTGATCGAAGACGGCGATGTGCTCGTCGATGGCCGCAACGCAAAGCCCGCGCACAAACTTCGCATGGGCGAGCGAGTGGAGGTTGACCTCGCCGCTGTTCCGATCTCGCTTACTGAATTCCTTCCTGAGAACATTCCCCTCGAAATTATTTATGAAGACGACTGCTTGATTGTGGTCAACAAACCTGCCGGACTTGTCGTCCACCCCGGCGCGGGCGTGCCGAGAGGCACGCTTGCCAATGCGCTCGCCTATCACTTTCAGCAACTCTCAACTCGCGGCGGCGGCGAGCGCCCCGGCATTGTGCATCGTCTGGACCGTGACACATCCGGTCTCATCGTGGTTGCCAAAACAGAGATCGCACACGAGAAACTTGCCGAGCAGTTCCGCACGCGCGAGGTCTTCAAGTCATACGTGGCGCTCGTGCATGGTCACGTGCCGAATGAAACCGGTCGGATTGATCAACCCGTCGGCCGCGATTCGCGCCATCGCACGCGCATGTGGGTGGTGCGTGGAGGTCGTCCGGCGCTCACTCTCTACCGCGTTCGTCGCCGCTATGAACGGATGACGCTGCTCGATGTTGAGATCAAAACGGGACGCACGCATCAGATCAGGGTGCATCTCGCGTGGCTCAAGCATCCGGTCGTCGGCGATAAACTCTACGGGATGGGGCGCGACGAGGGCGTGCCGGACGTGCGCCTACGCATTGCCATCTCCAAACTGAATCGCCAGTTCCTGCATGCCGAACAACTCGGCTTCCGCCATCCGCTCACGGGCGAACAAGTGCACTTCACCGCGCCGCTTCCACAAGACCTGACAGAGTTTCTTGCGACCTTGGAGTAGTTCTCAGTTGCATCTTTCTGACAAACCCCGTGCTCTTGGCAGTCCAATAATCCAGAGCGCCGAATGCCCCCGGCATGTTGAAAAAAGCGGTTGGAAAACAGCGGGGCGAGTGCTACCATCCGGTTCATTATCCCGCAGGGTATCGTAAACCTCCGGCGAGGTTTCTTAAGCGGCGTAGTCAGCCAAGTTACGCGCATGACTATCCATCACCTTTCTTTACCGTTGTGCAAATCCGCCTAGTGACACTAGCTGAATGCGCACGGTCGATCCAGGTTTGACGCATACGCGCCAACTAAAACAGCGTTAGGGTTTCAATTCGCACAAGTTGAAGAACAGCTTGTTTCCGCCCGAGCACGAACGTTGGATTGCTACTGCGCCCTCGCAGGAGCATAAGGAGAATCATCCGATGAAGTTGCATGAAGATAAAACGGCTGCCTTCGCGTTAGCCGTATTGCTTCTATTAGGCCTTTCTCACTCACGGACGGTTGAGGCACAGACGAATACCGGAACGATCTCGGGGGTTGTGTCGGACGCGGCTGGAGCCGG
>JACCTF010000255.1 GCA_013812565.1 Pyrinomonadaceae bacterium
CACAATCTGAAGGCGGGCTTCTACCTCGAATACACGACGCGCAACGCGGCGCGGGCGTCGGCCTTCAACGGCACCTTCAATTTCGACCGCAACCCCAACAACCCGCTCGACACAAATCATCCGTTCGCCAACGCGCTGATCGGCGTGGTCAACTCTTACACCGAAGCGAACCGGAAGCTGGACGGCCATGCACGTTACAAGAACATCGAATGGTTCGTGCAGGACAACTGGAAGGCGACCAAGCGGCTGACGCTCGATTACGGGCTGCGGTTCTATTGGGTTCAGCCGACCTTGAGCGCGGGCGACGACCTGGCCTTCTTCGATCCGCAACTGTACGATGCATCGAAGCAGCCACAGTTGATCGAGCCGTTCTGCTTGAACAACGCGAATCCTTGCGCGGCCGCGAACCGGCGCGGGCGCAATCCGGTGACGGGCGAGTTGTTCCCGACCGTCAAGATCGGCACCTTCGCCGACGGCACGGGTACGCCGTTCCAGGGCATGCGCGTGGTCAACGAGCGCGTGCTTAATACACCGGGCATTGAACTCGGCCCGCGCATCGGGTTCGCCTATGACGTTTTCGGCGATGGCAAGACTTCCGTGCGCGGCGGCGTGGGCGTCTTTTACGACCGCTTCAACGACGACCAGGTTTTGCAACTGGTGGAAGCGCCGCCGAACGTGATCACGGCCACGGCCAATTTCACGACGATCCGCGACCTGCTAGCGACGCCCTTGAGCGTCAGCCCGCCGGGCGTCTTCGGCATTCAGCGCGATTACGATTCGCCAGCGGTCTACAACTTCAGCCTCGGCATCCAGCGCGACATCGGCTTCAACACGGTACTCGACGTGGCCTATGTCGGATCATTGGCGCGTCACCTGCTGCAACGGCGCAGCATCAACTCGGTCCCCTACGGCGGGCGCTTCCAGCCGTCGGCCATTGACCCGACCGTCGCGGGCGGCGCAACACCGCTGCCCGACAACTTCCTGCGCCCGTTCAAAGGCTACGGCGACATCAACTACATCGAGTTCGCCTCGAACTCGAACTACCACTCGTTGCAAGTGCAGGCCAACCGCCGCTTCTCGGCGAGCCTGGCCTTCGGGCTGAGCTACACCTGGTCGAAGGCTATGGACTTAGTTGATGGCAACAACAACAATATTAACCCGTTCATTGATCCGCGCATCCGCAACTACGGCAAAGCGGGCTTTGATCGCACGCATAATCTGACGATCAACTATGTCTACCAAGTGCCGGGCTTGAGCCGCTATTGGGACAATGTCTTGACGCGGCAGGTGTTGGACGGTTGGGAATTGTCAGGGGTATCGTCGTTCATCAGCGGCGCGCCTTTGGGCATCGGCTACAGCACGGTGCAGGGCACTGATTTGGTGGGCGGCAGCGGCGGTGGGTTGGACAGCCGCGTGGTGCTCACCGGCGATCCCACCTTGCCCAGGGGCGACCGCACCTTCTCCCGCCATTTCGACACATCGGTGGTGCGCCCGCCGTCGCGTGCCGAGTTTGGCATCGGCAACGCGCCGAAGGACCCGATTCGCGGCCCCGGCATCAACAACTGGGACATCTCCATCTTTAAGAACTTTCCGCTCGCGCGTGAGGGCGCGGTGCGGTTGCAGTATCGGCTGGAGATGTACAATGCGTTCAACCACACGCAATTTGGCGTTGAAGGTGGCACCGGCGGCGTAGACACGACGGCGCGCTTCGATCTGGCGACCGGCGCGCAGGTCAACGCGCTCTTCGGTTCTTACAATTCGGCGCGCAGCGCGCGGCGCATCGTGATGGGGTTGAAGCTTAACTTCTGAGCGCAACGTTTCCGCGTCCCCAGAGGCATATCGCCTGCTTACGGGGACGCGGAGCGTGGCAGATGTTGGAGCGTTTCTGAAAAGTCAGCCCGGGGGCGGGGGCTATCGCTCCCGATGCGGCTCAACCCCCAAGTTATGCCTTCCGCCCCTGACAGGGCCAAGATCACTGGCAGACGGAAAATGACATACTCAACGAAGGCGGGCGCCTCTGTCTTATCGAAGGGAGTTTTCTAAGTGGAACACCGAAAGTTTATGAAAGTCATGGGACTGCTGTTGCTGCTCGGCTGCCTGGTGGGTTGGGGTCCGAGTGGGTTGGCGCAAGGCGGCAAACCCGCGGACTGGCTGACCGACGGCGGCAATCCACAACGAACCGCCTGGCAGCAGGACGAAAAAATACTGACGACGTCCAATGTCAAAGACATGAAGCTGCTCTGGAAGATCAAGCTTGATAACCAGCCCCGTCAAATGCACTCGCTGCTTCCGGCGCTGATTGTTGGCCGCGTGAACACGAGCAGCGGCCCGAAGCAGATCGCGATTGTCACCGGCGTGTCGGACAATATCTATGCGATTGACGCCGACAAGGGCGAGCTTCTCTGGAAGAAGCATTTTGAGAGTTCATGGACTCCACCGCCCGGCGGCGGCAGGGGGGCGGGCGTTCTGTGCCCCGGTGGCATAACGGCGACGCCGGTCATCGGGCCTACCGACACGCCGGGTAAGTACACTATTTACGCTGCTTCCTGGGACGGCATGC
>JACCTF010000293.1 GCA_013812565.1 Pyrinomonadaceae bacterium
GTTCAATAGTGTCTTGATAGTGGGGTCGCTGGTGCTTGTCACCTGGGCAGTTAGTGTGAGTCGATTTACCTCGCCTGCGCCGAAGGTCATCACCAATTCACTCGGCATCAAGATGCTTCGCATTGATCCCGGCACCTTCACCATGGGCGAGACGAATCCGACACCCCAATCATTAAAGGGGCCATCTTACACCGATCAAGGTGAATGGGACGAGCGCCCGGTTCACCAGGTCAGGATCAGCAAAGCCTTCTACATCTCTGAAACCCCCGTCACCATCGAGCAATACAAACAGTTCAAGAAAGAGTATACGGGATTGGACCTCTTTGAACCTTATGTTTCAGGCGTGAGCTGGCAGGATGCGATGGAGTTCTGCCGGTGGCTGAGCAAGAAGGAGGGCAGAGAGTACCGGCTGCCGACCGAGGCGGAGTGGGAGTACGCGGCGCGCGCCGGAACCAGAACGATCTTCTGGTCAGGCTGTGAGCCGCAGAAAGAGGATGGTGCGAACGCATGGGGGTTGAAGGACATCGCTTACGGAGTGCCGGAATGGTGCTTTGATTGGCACGGGCAGTATCCGGAGGAGGATCAGGTTGATCCGGTTGGCCCGGCGTCGGGTATGACGCGCGTTGTTCGCGACGGTGGCATCGAGATGCGGGAGTTTGAATCGAAGGACGATAGATCGCTTCATCTAGGTTTTAAGAACTCAGATTACAAGCAACCTAGCTCTTTCTACCGCCGTTCGGCCAATCGTGCCGGCATGCTACCTGACGTGCCGTCGCCGCGAACGGTCGGCCCCGCCACTCGCTACACCCACTACATCGGTTTTCGCGTAGTGCAGTCGCCGATGCCTTCAACGCCGCCGCTCGCCGTTGAAAAGCCTTTCCCGCTCGATTGTGTTCTGCAGAGCACTGCCATGCAGGAGCAGGGGCCGGACATGTCAAAGCCTTATTTCAAAGCGCGTCCAATACTTCCTATCCCTCCGGAAAACGATCAAGGGGGTGGGATTGAAGCGGTCGGTCTGCATCCCGGTATTATGGCCCACCTTCACAGCGGCGGGTTCACCGTCGCGCCAAATGGCGATCTCCTTCAGATAAGTTTCGCTTCCATCACACGTAATACCGAGTACGAACCAAATACGACGATGGTGGTGACACGTTTGCGACACGGCTCAGAGCAATGGGACATGCCCGATCTTTTCTATGATATTGCAGACATCAATGATCAAACGGCGCTGCTGTGGAATGATAACGGAAGGGTTTGGTATTTCAGCGGCGGGCGCTTTTTCGGGGATGTCCGATTCAAGTATGCCACATCGACTGACAACGGTAGTACCTGGAGTGATCTCAAAGTTCCCTTCATTACAGAGCAGAAAGGATATGTCGAGGCGCAGCCGATCAACTCAGCGTTTCGTGGCCCAGATGGAACGATCTACTTTGGTTCGGATTCCAAAGGAGGGACGTCAATGTTGTGGGCGAGTCGTGATGAAGGAAAAACGTGGTACGACACCGGCGGGCGGACTGCTGGACGTCACACGACATTCGCGCTGCTGAAAGACAATCGGATTCTCGGCATGGGCGGCAAGAATACAAATATTGATGGCTACATGCCGAAGACTTACTCTTCAGACTGGGGCAAAACCTGGTCGAAGCCTGTGAAGACACCGTTTCCCGCCATGGGAGGGAACAATCGTCCCACCATTCTCCGTTTAAAGAGCGGTCGCCTGCTTTTCGCCAGCGATTTCCAGCTTTACCAGAAAAAGCCGCCACCACCTGCCGAGATCAAAGAGCGTGGGTCGTTCGTCGCGCTTTCTGACGATGAAGGGGAGACCTGGCACATCAAGACGCTCGATATGGCCCTGCCGCACGAGACACGACAGATACCAAAGATAAAAAGGGAGTGGGGTGGTGGCGATCACGATTATGGCACCATCGGTTACTCATCTGCTATCCAGGCATCGAACGGAGTGATTCACTTGATGACCTCGATGAATCATCCTTCGCAACATTTTGCGATGAACGAAGCGTGGATCCTCTCCGATCAAAAGGGCGAGGCCAATCAAGTGGTCGCAGGCTCACGCTCGGATGTGCGTAAACAAGAAGAGAAATACCCGAACGGAAAAGTCAAAGCCACCTGGAGCGGCAGAACGGGTGCAAACGGCGATTACGTTCTGCACGGACCGGAAAACTGGTTTTATCCAGATGGAAAGAAGAAGTATGAAGTGACTTATCAGGATGGAAGGAAAACGGGGAAGGAGAGCTTCTGGCTCGCGGGTGGTGTCCTGAAGTGGATTTGGGATCACCGCCCCGATGGCACCAGCACCTGGACGCACTACAGGGCAGACGGAAGCAAGAAAATCGAATCACACTGGCGCGGGTTCAAGGCCGATGGTCTGGCAACTCATTGGAACTCGAAAGGCGCTGTGATACAGAAAATCACCTTCAAGGATGGGGCCATAGTTGAGGCTAATTAAATTCAAAGGATAAAGAGAAGAAATACACTGCTTCTCACCTCATGAGGGAGTATGACGGATCGAAAACTACAGGGGACTGAACTGAAGGTATCGCGCGCCTGTTTCGGCACGATGACGTTCGGCAGCCAGGTGGATGAAACGCTGGCGCAACGAATGGTTAATTACTGTTTGGAGCATGGCGTTAACTTCTTCGACACCGCGAACGTTTACCAGTCGGGAGCCTCTGAGGAATTACTGGGTAAGGCTTTGCAGGGCAAGCGAGATAAAGTTGTTCTCGCCAGTAAAGTACGGGGTAAGATGGGTGAGGCACCGGATCAAAGCGGCCTCTCGAAAGCGGCCATCCTACGCGCCGTCGAGGAGAGCCTCGCGCGCCTGCAAACCGATTACCTTGACGTCTACTACCTGCACCAGCCTGATTACGATGTTCCACTGGATGAGACTTTGGAGACGATGGAGATGCTCGTCAAAGAGGGTAAGGTGCGTTATCCGGCGACCTCAAATTACAGCAGTTGGCAAGTCACACAGATGCTCTGGGGGGCGGAAAACCGGAGCTTCCGTCCCGCTCTCATTGCACAGCAGATGTACAACCTGCTGGCGCGCGGGCTAGAGCAGGAGTTCGTGCCGATGGCCGGGGAGTTGGGCGTTTCTCTTATTGCCTACAACCCGCTCGCTGGCGGGCTCTTAACGGGAAAGCACAGCAACGAGTCGATAACCCCGGGCACGCGGTTCGATAACAACAGCATGTATCAGGGTCGATATTGGCATGAGGAAAATTTTCGCGCCGTCAGCAGACTGCAAGCCATCGCCCGTGAGTCAGGACGTTCATTAATCAGCCTCGCGCTCAACTGGCTCCTGCATCACACCTCGACGGACTGCGTCATTCTCGGGGCCTCAAGACAGGAACAACTGGAACAGAATCTCGCTGTTCTAAAGGAAGGATCCCTTTCACCGGAAGTTGTTGTGGCGTGTGACGATGTGTGGAGAAACTTGCGGGGCCCGACCCCGATCTACAACAGATGAGTCGTTTGATTAATGTCCTTATGTCCTCCGATGCTCAAGCTGTTGATAATTGCCGATGATCTCACGGGCGCTAATGACACTGGGGTTCAGTTTGCCAAAAAAGGGATTCCAGTATTTGTCATGACCGGGGAAACGAATGATCTGCAGAGACGCGCATCTGACTTTCAAGTGCTAGTCGTGAATACGGAGAGCCGCCACCTGTCCATGCACGAGGCGGCCGAGAGAGTAAGAGGAGTGGTCGAGTCGGCCCGGGCTGCGGGAATCACATATTTTTATAAGAAAACCGATTCCTCGCTCAGAGGAAACAACGGCAGCGAGTTGCAAGCATTGATGAACGCTGCTGGATGCC
>JACCTF010000317.1 GCA_013812565.1 Pyrinomonadaceae bacterium
GCCGTTGCGGGCCAGTAACTTGATGCTCTCCATCGCGTGCCTCCTGCACGGCGAGGATAGCTTTTCTCACTGCTTGTCAACTACTTGCACACGCTAATACTGTAACTTCATACTTTCCGCAACGGAGGAAAGGAAAAATCACTACTCAAAAGTAGTGATCGGACTCGAAATCAACAGGGTATCAAGTCTAAACGTGCCGCTTCGTGTCTTGGCGCCCGCTGGTTTATTGTATCGACTGAGCAAATCGAATTTACGCTACGGTCCTGATGACCTGATCGAGACCTTCGCCTAAGTTAATAAGCGAACTTTCTGAATACCCCGCTTGCTGGAACATCTGAGAAAATTCGGCGAACGTGTATACATCCCCATGTGGCGTCGTGCAGAGCATTGTCAAGGAGAACTCACAAGCTTCGAAAGAATCGGTGCGCTCATCCGGAGCTATGCAGTCCACGGTTAAAACGAGGCCGCCTGGCTTCAAGTTTGAACGAAGATTTGCGAGATAAGCGACACAGGTTTGCCGATCGAAATGATGGAGAAAAGATGTTAGTAGAGCGACGTCATAAGTTTTCCCAAGAGTCAATTTGAAAGCATCACCGGCATGCAGGTGATATCGATCAAGCACTTTCTAGACGATGAGTGACGAAGAGACAGAAAATGTTTTAGAGATGGTGCGCCGTTATCTTTCTGACGATGCCCCGGTCGATTGGCAGCGCTTGAAAGCGGCGTTGCCCAGTCAGCGAGAATGGTTAGAGACAAATGAACAGATAGAGGCGACCCTTTACGCAATGGCAGCAGGAACAAAAGAAGCTTCTACGGATGCGTTAAAGGAGCTTAAGGCGCGGTACAACGAGACACTAGAAAAGCTTCTTCTCGAAAGATTGGATTCGGGTCCTTCGATTCGCGTTACGCCGGAATACCGGCAAGAGTTTCGCGCCAGATGTATCGAGCGGTTAAGAGAGTGCAAACGTTTTGCCGAGTAATGACCACCACAATAGCTAGTGGTTCACTTCCCATTTTGAAAACGAATGTTTCACGCGCTTTTTAGCGCAATAATCTGATAGAGCGACCGCAAGATATTGCGCTGCGCTCGAAAAATCCGCACCCGTTTTCAACAAAGAGACCGATAACAGACATTGAACCCTAAAGTTCGCCCGAATTAGGAATCACAAAATCTTAACGACGGCACTTGCTCAATGCGGTCATCTACGACCAGAACCCTTCGTCCCACTCATTTTGTAATAAGAATTATCATGACCATGACCTGTCACGACATTGTCAAACCACAAGCAAGTTGAAAAAGCGTACACTACCCCAAGCAGTTGGGCTGCTCCCAACCGGCCCCAGTAATAGCACCGTCTATTTGCCTAGAACACCGGGTATGAACCGCCGAAATCAATCAAGCGCAGCCTCGCTCTAAATAATGGCTAGTTCGACAGCGATCTCTTGTGTCTGGAGCATTGAGCTGAAGGCACCAACGAGCAGGCGGGCCAAGGTCGAGCCGCGGTTAAGCAAAACACTTCTGATTTGTCCATGTTCATCGGTCTCGATCATCCCGCTCACGCTGCACACATCTCTGACTAACCGCTGGATGCCGTAGCGCTTGGCCTTCGGCTCTTTTGCGCTCAGCCACTCTCTGGCCCACATCAACACGTTATGCGCCAGGGTGTTGAGTAAGATGATCATCTGCTGCGCCGCCGCTCGCTTCTTGCGCCGCTTGGTCAAGCCGACACCCTGCTTATCCTCTTTCAGCTCAATCTCGATAGCGCCAGCACGCTTATCATAAAGTTTGGCATACGAGAGTGCCACCAGCTCCGGCTCATGAACATGAGCCTTTGGTTGGCCTAACAGGTCGATGACTTCGTGTGCGTCGAGCGTCGAGATCAGCAGGTCATAGGACAGCTGGCCGTTCTTCTTTGGCCATCTGATCGCCAGTCGCTTGACTGGTCGCACATAGTCAGGCGTATCGAGCGGAACCACCCATCCCATCTCCCTATTTGGATGCGCAGGGTCCGAGAACCACTCAATGACCGTCGTGGCCCACGCCTCGGCACGCTTGCTCGAGACGTCTTTGCAGTGCAACTGATAGCCCCGATCCAAGAGCCAGTTGACATCATCGAGACTGCCACCACCAGAGTCCATGCGGATGACTGTGCGCCCGCGGCGCTGGTAGTCGAGTTGAAGCACTTCTTCGGCAGCCATCGCTAGTGATCGCAGTGCTACGTTGAGCTGCACATTACCAGCAAAGAGATTGTCCACGACGATCTCTTCATAACGGCTGGCGATCACTCTGCCGAGTTGGCGACCGTAGCGAATGCCGTCCTTTGAGAAGTAGCCCTTCTTCGAGAGCTCAGCCTTGGGTCCGCAAGGTAAACCAGACATGTCGATGTCGAGCATTTGTAAAGCAGAGTCGTAGTCGTGGCGAGCGGCTTGGGCATGCTGCTGGAAGATGGTAGCCACGACCTGCTTCATCTCGGAGACATTCTCCGGTGTACAGGCGTCGAGTGTGTCCTGAATGACGGAATACTCAGCACAAGTGGAGCGCCCGAAGGCACGTTGCAGAGCCTCATCGCTACGCACGCGGGTGGCACTCTCATTGAGGCCACGAGCCCCGGCGAGAATGGTAATGAACGCATCGTAGAGCTTTTCAGCCGGACGATGTTTGACGACCTTCTGCGCAACGTTGACTGAGTGTGAGATGGAATCGAAGAGCTTCAACTCTTGCAGCTTGAGACCGATGGCGGCCAAGGATGCACGAGGCGAGAAGCGCTTGGTAACAGTTGCAGATTGATCCATGATAGTCCTCCTGTCGATTGGTAGTTACCAAGCTAACAGGAGGAGCAACGAGCATGAAAATCTGTCCTTTATCCGAACAACGCTCAGCTAATTCGGGCGAACTTTAAGTTATGTTCGTTTGTCTGCCTTAAGGAGTAACGCAAGCCCTCTCGCAGAACCGTTGCGCGTTGGGGCCGCTTCTTTCGTCACTTCTCTACCTCGCTTACCTCATCGACAAATACGGGATGTTCTATAGTGCCCTCATGAATAGGTAATAGAAGTCCGCGCTTAACAACATTCCAATGTCCCAGGGCGAGTCCGAGCGGAATCTTGGCGAGCGGCTCGAAGCCGGGCGCGATGATCGACGCGGCCACAAAAGCGATGGCTTGCGGGGCGGGTTCGGAGACGAGTCCGAAGGCGGCAATCGCGCCTCCGAGAGCCATCAGCACGACGTAGTTCGCGTTCATGCGACCCTGATGGCGCAATCCCGTCTCCATCTCTTCCCAGATGGCTTCGTCAACGTCGCTGTCAACCGCTTCTTCGTGCTGCGGGTCAATGATGCTCGTCAGTTCGGCCGTGACGATTGAGACTTGTTCGCCGCCATGTTCGCGCGCGCACGCTTGAACACCGCGTCCGCGCCGCGATTCAAAACGTGAACGGTGATGACATCACCTTTCGGTTTGATCGACGCCGCGCGCGACCGACAGCCCCGTGACTTCCTTGAGCGTTTCGAGTTCGTGCACCAGCGGTTCAGTATCGGCGCTTGCGGTTGTTATCTCAATTGTTCTATGCATCGTGTCTTAACTGCTTGTGATAGTTGTAAAAAGATGCTCTCCAAATCTTCAGAGGGTTTTGTGCAGAGCGCAGCAAACGCGAACGCCATTATTGAAAGCCTTTTGTAGATGTTCGTCTTTTCCTTTGTTGTGAGTGGAACTGAAACTGCGAGCGACACAACCCCCATCCGCGAGAAAGCGGAAAAGGTTGTGCCGCTTTATTTCACCCTGCTTGTTGCTCCCCAGGCTCGTCAAAACTGCACCAGCTGAATCCGTCTAATCGCCCGTGCCCGGATTGTTGCGATAGACTTGCGCGCCGATTCTGGTCGAAGCGTCGCCTGCGCCTACCACCCCCGCGCGCTGTCGCGCAGCTTCCGCCATCGACTGGCTGCCCTCATACCACTTCTGCGTAATCTGACCGGCGACATCCCGCCCGCCTAAGCCGAACGCTAAACCGACTGCCAACGCGACTGAACCGATCAGACCGATCAACAATGTGTTGACGAGCGTCGCAGCGATGCCGAGTTGGTCAATCGCGGCGATGGCGGCAAAGCCGACGACGATGTACTGCGTCAACGTCCCTAACAGGTTCGGGTTGCCGACGCCGAGTTCAGACACCGAACTCCGTACAAGCCCGGAAAGGAACTTCGCGATGAGCGAACCGACGACGATGATCACCATCGCGATTACGACGTTCGGGATAAACAGAATGATGCGGTTGATGATCTCCGTCAGTTGCGGGATGCCTAAAACGTTCGCCGCTGCCTGCACGAAGATCAAGAAGACGAAATACTTGACGAGCGTCGCGATCACGCCCGATGTCGTAAGTTTGGTTCCCGAACGGCGGACGAAGTCGCCGATGCCGGAGCGTTCGACGGCACGCTCCAGGCCGACGAAGGCGAGTGCGCGTTCGATCAATCGCGCCAGCAAGCCGGAGACGATCCAGCCGACGATCAGTATCAAAGCCGCGCCGATGAGCGCGGGCAGAAAACTGATGAAGCGGTTCAAGGCGTTCGTCAGCGAGTAGAATACGGCTTCGCCCGTATCACGAATTCCGGTTACAGGTTGTGTCTGCATGTTTCGATCTCCTTAAGTTCAAACCTTCTCGGCTTCAGTGTGTCGCCGCTTGTGTCGGACGTTCGCCTCACCAACCCGCATCGAACGTTCTTCGCCAATGCACCG
>JACCTF010000320.1 GCA_013812565.1 Pyrinomonadaceae bacterium
CAACATGAGAGCATAAAAGCCAGCGATCTCATCGCTAATAATCGCGACGTAAACCTCATTGTTCAAGATAAACTGAGGGGTGATGGTGAGGACATCTTTCCACAAACTGATCCACCGCTCAGGGTAGCCCCAATGTCTCTTGGCGACATGAGCGATTTGGGTGAGCGGCGCGGAATCTTCCGGCTGTGCTCTTCGTATTTGTGTATCCATCGATAAAGTCATACGGGTGCCAATCGGGCTACGGCAGAAAAGAAGCTTGATCGTTTCTGCCGATGCGCATGTCTGTGAGCCACCATAACCAGCGCCACCGTAGCGCACGCGGTGCAAGATGCTCGGTGATGGCTATCGCTCGACGCGTGCGACCATCACCCGCATCAAGCATCGCTTCGCTCACAAAGCGCAGATAGAAAAAGCTGCTGTCAACGAGATGTTGCCGAAGATTTAACTTGAAATTGGCGCACCTTCTGCCTTCCGCCTCGGCAGCGATTTGTAGATCACGCGCGTAGCGCAGGCCAAAATAATGACGCCGCTCGTCCTTCATCGCATACTGAGCTTTACGCACTTGAAGCTCGTCGTTGCGAACGATAAAGAGGCGCGTCGTAGATTCCTGCTCGCTCACTTCGCGATAGCGGTAGAAGACTGCCGTGATGTCGTCGAAGTGCGCACGGCCCCACTGCCATTCGACGATTGTCACGGGCAGCGGCCGTCGGTCGCGGTTATGATCGTGATAACCGCTGCCGCTAAAAATATGCTTCACCGTCTTGCCGCCGGGCTCAACCACGTCGAGCGTGCCTGAAACGTCGCACCGTGGCGCAACCAAATTCCATTCATGCGCGGCAGTGTCGGCTTGGTCGGTCGGATTTACGTTTCTTGATTCATCAGCGTTGAAATCGCCGGATCGAACTAGCCACTCGAACTGCCCTTCAAGTCGCCGCCCGCGACGCAAAGGGGCGTTGAGCGTAATGAGATAACGCGCCTCTCGTGAATCCTGTTCCAAGCGAAAACCGCTGTGCCCGATGCGACACGCGGGATGATCGCTGCGCGCCGTAAATTCTTCGCTGCGATATTCACTGATGGACCGCACAAGCGGGCGTCCGTCGCGGTACAGCGTGACGGCGACGGCAGGGAATTTTGCTGGAGGGGGTGTTAGGCCTGTGCCGCGCGAACTCTCGGCAATCGCTCGGTTGTAACGCGGCGAGAAGACGAAGTTGGCGAGAAAGATAACGACTAACGCGTCGCGTCCGTCATCGCTGATCGCATCGAAATACCACCACTCATAAGCTCCCGCCTGATGGTCTCTGTGCCACACATCATCCCTAATGCTTGAGTGCGCATGAAGGCGGGACCGCTCCGCCTTCGTCTTAATCGGTTCCTCAATCATCTCCATTCATGCGAGCTTACAGCCAGGATACGACGTTTGAAAAGTACGCTCAGGATGGCTTGGACTTCGCCGAAGTCAGGGTGATAAAGTAAACAGCGCTTCCAACACGCGATCTCACCTCGTAAGTAGAGTGTCTCGGTTAAATCCAGCATCGTAAAATTCTGCAAGGAGCGCTTGCATGGCATCAGAGCAACAGTCGTATGTAGAAAGCAGTACGCAGAAGGCGGTATAAGAAAACAGATGCTAATAACACACTCTGCAAAACAATTACGACTTACAGATCCCGGCAGTTGCCCACTGCCCACTGCTTTCTGTTATCATCCCCGTGCTCTCCCGAAATAGAAAACAACGAAGGAGATGCAAATGAGTTCACGATATAAACTGCTTTCGCTATCACTGATCCTCGCCGCAATTCTATCTCTAACCGCTTGTCCTAACCGGGAAACAATCTCAAAGATCAACGGCGACCCGAGTCGTTACCAGAACAAAGAGGTGGCGGTCGCCGGGACTGTGAGTAACAGCTATGGCGCGCTCGGCCAGGGCGCGTATCAAATCGACGATGGAACCGGAACGCTGTGGGTGGTGACGCGACGCGGCGTGCCTTCACGCGGTGCGCGCGTCGGGGCCAAGGGGCGCGTGTATACCGGCTTCAGTTTCGGCGGACGCAATTTCGGAACGGTGCTTGAAGAGAGCGACCGGCGTACCAAATGACCCGCCAGCGAAACGAACGTGACTCCGGCGAAACGCTCTTTGTGCGGAGTTTCGATGAGCAGTTTCGACGGCTTCACGAGCGTTCACGTCAACTTGTTCTCTCCATTTCACCCGACGATCTCTACCGGCAACCGCGCGAGTCAGCGAATCAGTTTCCCGTTTATTCGTGCGGCGAGCATATCTTACGCAGCGCCGCAGCGGTGGAACAGACCGCGGGCGGTATCACGACCAACCTGTGGGATGACCCATTCGAGTGGACGCTGCCGGAAACACTTTCGACCCCGGAGCGCGTTATCGAGTATCTTGATGAAGTGGAAGCGACGAGGCGGCGTGCCTTGTCGCTTGTCGGCAGCGACGAGGAGCTGCGGAAGGAGATTGCCGCGCCTTCAGGAGAAATGAAGACTCTGTTCGCGCTCTTTGCAGAGACGCTTGTGCGCGCGTCCCATTATCAGGGACGAGCCTTCGCGACCTTTAGAATCTTCTCTGATGCGCAACTACCATACAGTTGAGACAGACGGGACGAACGAACTTTATTTGTGCCATGTTCGTACTGAAATCAAAGCCTAAGGTTAAGAGCAACGTGTCAAGCGCGAGTCCATTTTCTTGAACGAGGACTGTTCTTCAATGTATTGCCCACGATGCAGTCAGCAGCGAGCTTTAGATAACGTGCAGTATTGTTCGCAGTGTGGTCTTCCGCTCGACGGCGTTGCGGCTTTGCTCGCCGCGGGCGGCAAGCTTCCAATTCATGACATGGCGGGCAGCGAAGTCCAGCGTTCCTCAAAGAAAAAGGGGGTGCGTCAAGGAGCTACGTTATTGATCCTTGGAATGATGCTGACGCCTCTTCTCGCCATTCTTCATGAAGTGCTTGGAACGCCCGAAGGATTAATTGCGCTCTCGGCCCTCATCTTCTTCTGGGGCGGCATTCTACGTATCGCCTATGCGCTTATCATGGAGAGAGACGCGACAGGCACAAAGCAGGGAATCCGCTCGCAAAACATTCCAACCTTTCCCGCGCCCGTCCAAGTGAACTCGGCTTCCAGCAAAGCTGCTTTGCCACCATCACAGAGCGCGCGCGTGCCAAGCTTCAAACAAGGCAAGACCACTGCCGAATTGGTGACTCCATCAAGCGTCACAGAACACACCACTCGATTGCTTAACAACGACCAACCTGACGGCCAAGCGCGTTAGGGACTTTCCACAGCAGCGATGCACTGTCTTGAGCAACTGAAACAAATCGCAGCGCGCCGTTCGCTTAAAATAACTCGAACTTAATAGTTAGGTATTTCTTCGGATTCTGGCGAAAGTCGTAGATCAGCTTGTTGACTTCAGCGGAAACCTGATTAACGTTGGAGTAGAGTTGATCGTCGGTGAAGAGTTTGCCGACTGTACCCT
>JACCTF010000343.1 GCA_013812565.1 Pyrinomonadaceae bacterium
AGCACACAGTGGAACCAGATCTTCATCGGCCAACGATGCATGTGCGAGCTTTCGTTGTGAAACAGGATCGCTTTGTCCGCCGGGTAAGGAGTCGAGCTGTAGACTTTGCCGCCCACGTCCTCGCGCGGCAAATCGCCGTACTCGCCGAACAACTCGGGGCAGACGGCCGCGGCGAACCGCTCGAACTCCGAAACCCGGTCGATGTTAAAGCCCCGGAAGAGCAGTGCGCCGTGCTCCGACAGTTTCGTTTCGATGAACTCCCGGTTGTCCCCGGCCCACTCCGCCAGGTCAACGTCCTCCATATTGGGTTGGACCATGAGGGGCAGCGCTTCCCCCGGTTGTAAGAAATCGGTTTTGATCGAACTCACTTGTGATAAATCGACGGTTTTCCGTTTGATGTTTTTCAACTTACTAAGCTGAGACGCTTGACGTTCTACTTTCTCCACGGTTCGTTGTTTCCTTTCCGTTTCTGTGTAAATCTCCAGGGCATTTAATCGCGCGTCGGGCTGTGCAAGCACGCTCCCGAGCAGAATTTCGAAGTGGTTCATCATCCGTGTGACGGTCGCCCGTTCGAAGAGGTCGGTTTTGTATACCCAGGTTCCGATGAACCCTTCCTCAGTTTCTTCCATAAAGAGCGCCAGATCATACTTAGACATTTCGTTGTCGAACTCTATTGAGGCGAGCGTCAGACCAGGCAACTTCAGCGGCGCGACGGGAGCGTTCTGAAGAACGAACAACACTTGGAAGAGCGGCGTGTAACTTAAACTCCGCTCCGGGCGGAGCGCCTCCACGAGCTTGTCGAACGGCACTTCCTGATGCTCGTAAGCCCCGAGCGCCACTTCCTTCACGCGACTCAACAATTCCTTAAAAGTCGGATCGCCCGACATGTCCGTGCGCAGCACAAGGTGGTTGAGGAAGAAGCCGATCAAATCTTCGACTTCCGCTCGGTTGCGGTTAGCGACATCGGTGCCGACGATTATGTCCGTTTGGTTTGTATACCGGTAGAGGAACGTCTGGAAGGTCGCCACCAGCGTCATGAACGGCGTCACGCTTTCTTGTTGCGAAAGCGTCTTAAGCTCTTCCGTCATCTTCTTCGGTAGCTTCTGCCGCTCGTACGCCCCGCGGTAACTCTGCACCTCCGGCCGCGGTCGATCCGTCGGCAACTCCGTCACCGGAGGAGCACCTGCCAGGTGTTTCCGCCAGTACGCGAGCTGTCGCTCTAAAGCCTCGCCCTGTAGCCACGCGCGCTGCCACACCGCATAGTCCGCATACTGGATCGCCAGCTCCCCCAGCGGCGACTCCTGCCCCTGCACATACGCCCCGTAGAGCGCACCCAGTTCGCGGAACAGCACGCCCGCCGACCACCCGTCCGAGACGATGTGGTGCATCACGAGCAGCAGGATGTGCTCATCCGCTGTGAGCCGCACCAGCCGCGCTCGCACCAGCGGCCCACGCCCCAAATCGAACGGACGTTGCACCTCCTCTTTTATCAGGCGTTCTGCTTCCGCCTCGCGCTCGACCGGCGGCAAATCTCCGAGGTCCACGACCGGCAGATCAACGCTCATGCGGGAACTGATCACCTGGACGCCTTGCCCGCGTGTCCCAGACGCAAACGTGGTGCGCAAACTTTCGTGGCGGGCGACGAGCGCGTCGAGCGTTCGATTGAGCGCCCCGCGGTCGAGCCGGCCGGTCAAGCGTATGGCGTCGGGAACGTTGTAGGCCGCGGTGCCGTCCTCCAGTTGATCCAGGAACCACAATCGCTGCTGCGCGAAGGAGAGCGGCAACTCCCCGTCACGCGGAACAGGCTTGAGGGGCGGAGCCTGTAAGCCGTCGTCTCGACGGCGGGCCGCTTCGATCCGCTCGGCCATCCCGGCCACCGTCGGCGCTTCGAAGAGAGCACGTAGCGGTAACTCCACCCCGAACCGGTCGCGCACCCGCGAAACTACTTGCGTGCCGAGCAGCGAGTGCCCGCCGAGCTCGAAGAAATTGTCGTGGATGCTCGTTTGTTCAATCCCTAACACCTCGGCCCATACCGCGGCCAACTTCTCTTCGACGTCGTTGCGCGGTACCACGACGCTTCCCTCCGCACCCGGCCGCGCTTGATCGGGAGCCGGCAGCGCACGGCGATCCATCTTGCCGTTAGGCGTCAAGGGAAACTCATCGAGGATCACGAACGCCTGCGGCACCATGTAGCTCGGCAACTGTTGGCCGAGATGTGCCCGAAGGCTTCTCGGCGATGCTTCGACACGATTGCTTTTACCCGCCTTTACCATATCTTCAGAGAACAACCGCTCGTAAAATCCGTTCGTCTTGTAGGCGGGTTGGTGATGAAACGATTCGAAATTGAAACGAACCACTTCGCCGCTTTGCCGAATCAAACTTCCCTGAATCTTGTAGTCGGGGTTGATGCCGTTATCGCTCAGCGTGGCGCTGCACACGGCTTTGACGCGGTCGCCCTCCGCGACCTCAACGCCCGGGTCGAAGACAGGGAAGTAAACCGGCAGCCAACTGTATTCATCTTCTAGGTTGTCGATGACCTCGCCTTCGGCGGTGTGCAGGTTGATCCATAACAGGAAGCCGTCAAACCTGTTGTCCCGGTTGATCGTGAAGCTTACCTCGCGTTCATACTCCGGCGCGGTGTGGCCGGTGAAATCTAAATCCTCAAAGACTTGGGCGTTCGACAGCAGATTCGACAAGGGAAAATTCTTGACGCAAAGTCTCACGTCAAATTTGTGCCCGACCTGCTCGAAAACTTTTTCGGTGTAGTAGGCCGTCTGCTCGGTGAAAGCCGGGTTGACAGAGATTTCATCCGGCAGGCGCACCGCGGCGATCTTCGTCAAGCACCGCTGCGGGATCATCTTCCCGTTTCCTTTGAGCAGCCGCCTGGCGTCATTCAAAATAGGCGCGGTCCCTTCGGAACTTCCGATGGTGCCGATGATCTCCGAGACGCACACGTCCGCCTTCTCCGGCAGTTGCACCTCAGAGGAATAACCCCGCACGAGGATGATCCGCTCTTCCAAACCGAGCCTTTCGATCAAAGCCTTCGCCAGCTCGTAAGATTTGTCGAGGGCTTCTATGGCGTACACCTTCTTAGCTCCCGCTTCGACACAGAACCGGGCCAGGATCGCATCCTTGCCGGTTCCGACCTCAACGACCACTTTGTCTTTCACCAGTCGGTTGATTGCCGCCTTGTAACTGCTGTTCCGGCGCTGATCGTTTGTCATCGCGTAGTACAACAGTTCGTCGTAGATTTGATACTCGCCGACCGACGGCCACAACTCCATCCGGCCGTTCTCCCCGTGGGCGTGCTCGGGAATTACATAGGCGACGAGGCGCGTGTCGCCGGGCGCGTCCTCGCGGGCGATAACCACCGCGTCGCGCACGCCCCCGTGCCCGAGGAGCGCTGCCTCGACCTCGCCCGCTTCGATCCGGTAGCCGCGCACCTTCATCTGCTGATCGACGCGCCCGAGAAATTCCAGGTCGCCTTCGGGCAGGTAACGCGCGCGGTCACCTGTTTTGTAGAGTCGTGCTCCCGGCTCACCGCCGAACGGATCACGGATGAACCGCTCGGCGGTGAGCTCCGGGCGGTCGAGATAGCCGCGCGCCAGTGTATTGCCGCCGATGTAGAGCTCGCCCGCGACGCCGACGGGAACCGGATTCATGTATCGGTCGAGCAGATAAATCTGTTTACCGGCGAGCGGGCGGCCAATCGGCATTGAGCCGAGCGGCCAATCTTCTCGCTGCTCTTCCAGCTCCCCGGCCGGCTCATACGTCGTGGCCGTGATGGTCGCCTCGGTCGGCCCGTAAGCATTGATCCAGCGAACTTGATCCCCGACGAATTTTCGCCAGAGGGTGAATCTCTCCGGTAATACTTTCTCGTTCCCGACGATCACCAGGCGGACAGACGAAGGCAGTCGTGAATTCGTGCGCGCCAGATCGAGCGTCCACTCGTGCCAGTAGGAAGCCGGTATGTTAATAACTGTGAGTTCTTCTTTTTCCAGGAACCGTAGAAAATCGGCGAAGGAGGCTCCGGCCTGATCGGGTTGGAGGACGATTGCCGCCCCCGTCAGCCATGCCGGGAAGATCTCTTCGGCGGCGACATCGAAGCTGATGGAAGCGAACTGTAGGATTCGGTCTTCCGGTCGAAGTTCGTAGTGCTCGGTCACAGCCCGGCAGTGGTTGATGAGCGCCCGGTGCTCGATGAGCACACCCTTGGGCCTCCCCGTCGAGCCCGAGGTGTAAATTACATAAGCAAGATTCTCCGGTTTCACCCCGGCCGCTGGATTCTGCCCGCTCTCCCGGGCGATCATCTCCCAGTCGGCGTCCAAGCACACCGCTTCGACTTCCTGCCCCGACAGTTTTGTCGCCAACTTTTCTTGGGTTAAGACCACCGTCGCGCGGGCGTCCTTCAGCATAAAGGAGAGCCGCTGCTCCGGGTACGCCGGGTCGAGCGGCACATACGCCCCGCCGGCTTTCAGCACGCCGAGCAGCGCGACAAGCATCTCAACCGAACGCTCCATGCAAATCCCGACGAGCACCTCCGGCTTCACCCCGCGTTTTCTCAAGTAGTGCGCCAGATGATTGGCCCGCCGGTTAAGCTCATCGTAGGTTAACTGTTCTCGGTCGAAGATCGCGGCGACGTGGTCGGGCGTGCGCTCGACTTGAGCTTCGAACAGCTCGGGGATGGAGCGTCCGTCCGGCCGATAGTTCACTTCCGCGGCGTTCCACTCGACCAGCAGTTGCCGTCGTTCCTCTTCAGTCAGGAATGATAAAGTCGAAAGCGGCTGCACGGGATTGGCGACGACGGCTTCGAGTAAAACTTCGAAGTGCCCCAGCATCCGCGTCATGGTGGTGGCTTCGAATAGATCCGTGTTGTAGGCCAGCAAACATGACAACCCTCCGGCTCGCTCGATCACCTGGAGGGTCAAATCCAACTGCGCCGTTCCGCTGTCGAACTCCACCAAGCTTAAAGTCAAACCCGGAAGCTTCTGCGCCTGGAGCGGATTACTTCCCGCCACGAACAACACCTGGAAAAGCGGGTTGCGCCCCAAGTCGCGTTCGGGCTGCAGCTCTTCGACCAGCCGCTCGAACGGCACCTCCTGATGCGCGTAAGCCCCGAGTGCCACTTCCCTGACGCGTTTCAGCAGCTCGCGGAACGTCGGATCGCCCGACGTGTCCGTGCGCAGCACCAGCGTGTTGACGAAACACCCGATCAGCCCTTCGACCTCCGCGCGGTTACGGCCCGCCGTCGGCGACCCCACGACGATGTCTTCCTGGTTTGTATAGCGTGCGAGCAGCAGTTGAAACGCGGCCAGCAGCGTCATAAAGAGCGTCACGCCTTCGCGCCGGCTGAGGTCACGAAGCCGCTCCGCTAGCTGCGGCGACAGCTCACGCGATTGCCACTCGCCGCGGAAGCTTTTAACGATTGTCGGCGGGTGATCAATCGGCAAATCTATAACCGGCGGGGCGCCCGCGAGCTGCCCTCGCCAGTAGGCGAGCTGCTCTTCCAGCACCTCTCCCTTCAACCACTCACGCTGCCACACGGCGAAATCTGCGTACTGGATTGGCAGCTCCGCGAGCGAAGGTTGTTTGCCCGTCACGAGCGCCTCATAAACAAGCGCCAGTTCGCGGAGGAAGATTTCCATTGACAACCCGTCGCTGATGATGTGGTGCATCGTCACGACGAGTATGTGCTCGTCCTCCTTCAGCCGCAGCAGACTGGCGCGCACAAGTGGCCCACGCGTGAGATCGAAAGGCCGCTGGGCGTCCTCGACTACGAGGCGCAGCGCTTCGGGTTCGCGCTCGGCTTCGGAAAGTCGCTCTAATTCGACGATCAGCAACTCCATCTCCGCGCCGGGGGCAACGACTTGAACGGGGTCGTCCCCCTCGGTCGTGAACGTGGTGCGCAAACTTTCGTGGCGCGCGACAAGCGCGTCGAGCGTTTGTCGCAGCACCCCGTGGTCGAGGCGGCCGCTCATGCGCACCGCGACAGGGATGTTGTACGCGGAGCTGCCGGGTTCTAACTGGTCGAGAAACCACAGCCGCTGCTGAGCAAAAGATACGGGAAAAACAAAAACTTCCTTGACCATCGTGTTCTACTTCGCTTTGAAATTTGTTCCTCGTCGGAGAATCCGACTTCGTTTCCTCAAGCCGTCAATGCGGGCTTGACCGCCGTCCCGGAGATGCCCGTGAGCATGGTCACCTCCCCGAACACCTGCGGCGGTCGGTCACGCTCGGCGAGGTAGCGGACCACCGGCATGGCGATCCGCGAGAGAATCGCGCGCGTGCGCATGGAAGACATAGGACGCAAACGCAACCACAATCCTATCATCTGGGCCAGGCTCGCGTCCCAGCCGCCGAGGGCTTTGAGTTCGAGCCGGGTGAAGCCCGCGTTTCGGAAGTGGCGCTCGAGGGCGAACGGCGTGTAACGGTACTCGTCGTGCGGGACGTCATGCAGCGGGTATAAAAAAGGCACGGTAAAGAACAGCAGGCCGCCCGGCTTCAACACCCGCAGCGTCTCGCGCAGCGTCAATTCGGGGTCCGGGCAGTGCTCTAAAACCTCGGTCGCCAGCGCGCAGTCAACCGTATTGTCCTCTAATGGGATGGTGCGGCCGTCCCATCCGAGATCCGGCCGCTGCGATTCGGGTTTCTTGTATATGCTGTCGTCAAGGTCTAGCCCGATGTATTTCGTGACGCGGCTCGGCGGGTTTACCACCACCGGCTTGTACGGCATATAGCCGCAGCCGATGTCGAGCAGCGTCCCGCTGAATTCTTCCAGGTGCGAGCAGAGGGCGTTCAAGATGGCCCGCCGCAGAGCGAAGTGGTGAAGCGTCCTCTCGGAACACAGCGGATTCAAATACGGGTGATGAGTCATAAATGTTCTTTACGGCACTAACACCCACCCGCTACTGCAGGTGGTACTGACAAGACGGCGCTTCTCGTCGCACGTGCGTTACTCCCAAGCTTGTCTGAAGCTTAGCTTATCTGAGATTTCAAATTTAGAATCTCAGATAGCATTGAAGTACGGTCGAGCCATTCGACAGCGGTCCGAGAAAACTTGATTTCCAGTATGTTCAGATTCCCTTTGTACGCTCTTAACCTTTCCGTTGAGATCGGCTCCTGAAATCGGGAGCCCGTAATACTTCCTCTAGGTGGAGACCTCCACGCGGCGCGACTCGCGCGAGACCCGCGCAATCGCGGGCGCCCGAATCCCTGCGCCGCTCAGCTTGAGCGTTTCGATTTTCTCGGCCAGCCCGGCCACGGTCGGCGACTCGAACAAGCTGCGTAGCGGCAAATCCACTTTGAGGGTTGCGCGC
>JACCTF010000356.1 GCA_013812565.1 Pyrinomonadaceae bacterium
CACGATGTCTAACCCCAAACCGGAAGTTTGCGGTTCACTTCCCGTGATCACACCCGGGACCGACTCCTGAGTTCCTTGTAGCGCTACCGTCTTCGGTTGCAAAGCTGTATTCGGCACCATTCCATCGTGAAGCGCGCGACGCCAGAACCCTTCGAAGTCGCCGCCACGGTTTTGACTCTGCCAGAAGTTGCGCACAGTGTCGTAGCCCGTGCCGGCACCAGCCGGTTGACTCAAGAAGATCGCAAGCAGTTCGTGGGCGGAGCGCCCTTCGTAAAGCGGCTCCACCAATGGCTGCACAATTGTTGCGGTCCCGTCGTAGGCGCGCGTGTCGCTCCACGCTTCCAAGTAGTGCGCTTCCGGAATATGCCAGTGGCACAACTCCGAAGTTTCGTCATTGTAGAGACTTAAGTGAGCGCGAAGCTTCACCTTGTCGAGGCGCTCGCGGAAGTTAAGGTCGGCGGGCGCGTTATAGACGGGGTTACCGCCAATGATCATCAGCAGTTCGACCCGCCCGGCTTCCATATCGTCGGTTAGTTCGCGGATCGATTGCATCTGATCGACAGGGTTGGCTTCAACCGGATCGGTGTAGATTACAGTCGTGCCCACATTGCCAAGCGCCGCGTTCATCGCATGGGCCAGGGCATGAACCGTCGGCGACTGCTCGCTGCCCGCAATGATGATGCTTCGCCCACGGAACTGCTGTAGATCACGCACCATCGCGGCAATCCACTCAGCATGTGCAGTGTATGCTGGCACTGCGCTCGTTGCTCCCGCGGAAGCGCCGAGCGCGGCGGCAACAGTTCGCGTAAAGGGTTCGATCTCGGATGGACGCAAAGATAGCCGGTGATCGGCGAGCGCGCCGGTGTTGGCTGGGGTCGATTCAACGGCGTAGAGCCGGTTCATATCCTGCTTTACGTCTTCGACGCGCCGACGCGCGATAAACTCTCTTGCGTAACGCAAGTCGCCCGGCGCGCAGCCGAGAAAGTCAGAGTCGATGGACAGCACGCGCGCGGCTTGATCAAAGCGGTAGATGGTATTTACGGGTTGTCCGAATGCGAGCCGTGCCCCGGCTCCCGCGCCGTCGCGTCCCACGGGTTCGTACTGGTGCCACTTCGCCTCCGGCAACTCGGCAAGAATTCCCCTGAGCTGATCCGCCAAGGTTGGTGACACTACGGTTTCCGTAAGAATGCGTAATCCCGCTCCGCGGCGGATGCGCTGCTCGTCGAGTGCTTCCCGCAACGCTCCGCGAAAATTGGCCCAGGAGCGAATCTCTCCACGTTCAAGGATCGTTCGCGAACGGTCCGGGTCGTACAGAGTCAGGATCGAAGCTTGCGCATATATATCGGTCGCGCCGAGGCTCGCCGGATGCTGCGGATTGCCTTCAATCTTAACGGGTCTCCCTTCCCTGCTTCTTGCCAGCAACCCTGTCGCGACCCCGGCAATCGTCATCGCCGTGGCAAAGAAGAGCGACTTGCCCGGAACAATCTCCTCGGGTTGCTCTATATAAGGAACGAGTTGTTCGCGCGGCTGCCACGCACAGGCACTTGCGCCGGCGAGCGCCAGTGAAGCGCCCATCAACTTCAAAAATCGACGACGCCCCACAGGGTCGCTGAACTCCTCCAACTGTGAGGGGAATTCATTCTGCACAAACTGCTGAAAATCTTTTGTGTCAGCCAACTCTTCCAAGCTTCGCCAATACTTTGTGCCCGTTGGAGCTTTGGCTAAATCTTCAACACGCTGCCAGTAGTCATCGCCGAGCGGCGCAGGCCGTCGCGGAGTGATCTGGACGAGGTTAGAATGTTGGTCGTTCCCTGTAGACATCTACTTATTACCTTTACGTTCCTACCGGTGACATGTCGAACAGCTTTGCAGCACCGCCGAGTCGGGAATCTGATACTCCGTTTTCAGCCGCGTTCCCACTTCCAATTGGTTAGGAGCCGGTTGCCAATCCGTGTTGTAAATATCTTTCTTCTCGCGCAGGTAGAGTTCCGGCTGGCGGTGGCATGAAAGGCACCACTCCATCTTCATCGAATTAACTTTGTAGACAAGCCCCATGTTGTCGACCTTCCCGTGGCAGGTCGAACACCCGACGCCGTTATTCACGTGCGCGCTGTGGTTGAAGTAGACGTAGTCGGGCAGGTCATGAACATAGTTCCACTTGATCGGCTGCTTTGTGCGCCAGCTTTCACGCACCGGCTCCAAGTATGGGCTGTCGGCCCAGATCTGCGTGTGGCAGTTCATGCAGGTTTTAGTGGGCGGGATGCCCGCGTTCGAGGAAAACTCCGCCGCCGCGTGGCAGTAGCGACAGTCAATGCCATCGTCACCGC
>JACCTF010000372.1 GCA_013812565.1 Pyrinomonadaceae bacterium
GCCCTCAAGATCGCGGCCATTAAACAACTGTCGCCACTCGCCTGCTTTGTTTGAAACTTCCTGCTTATTTGAAGTGCGCCGGCTTGCTCTTTGTGCTTCACAATCAGTGACGCAAACAAAGGCCAAAAGCAACGCTGCAATCGAGATGCTTTTCATAGAACTTTACCTCGCTCGATGGAATGTGGTCCGTAATATACCGTGACACAAATTATCAATCAACTTTCTAAGCTCGCAGCTATTCAATTATTAACCAAACGAGGTACAAATATCCGGGGCATTGTATGAGCCTGCCATTTTGAAAGAAGCATTGACAAACGACGAGCAAAGGGTGTAGCAACGATTCACACATTAAGTTAACGGTCGCGCAGTGAATGCTCGATCATTACATCCACCCGCGATTAAATCCCTCCGTTGCGGAAAGGTTTTCACTCCTGCATCTTGACACTGTCGAGATGCTCGTCGAGCCAAGTTCGCAACCGGTTTTGAACTTCAAGCGAGAGTTGCAGCACCAAGCGCACAAACGCCAACGTCTCGAAGAGCTCAAAGTACCCACCCGCATACACAATCACATGCGTCCGATGCGTCTTGAGCTGTTCGAGCGCAAGCGCTTGTCTGGTTTTGCTCGCAAACCGACTCCCGGCCTGCGTGTTGGCAAATAATTGATACAGGCTATAACCCAGTGCTACTGTCAGCACGTACCACACAATCTCGCTGTAGCGTGTCGACGAAAGCTTCTGCAAGTGCCACCCGCCGCTCTTCAGCTGCTGATAGTCCTGCTCAATTTCGGGCCGCGCCTCGTAATGACGCACGATCCACTCAGCATTTAACTCCTGGTCAGTCGTCACCAGCACGATGTAATCAGTCGCACGCTTTCTCGCATTGTAGAACCGGATCACACACGCATTGAGCGTCACTTGGCACTCATCCCACACGTGCTCAACCCCACGCACAAAGGCAATCTGTTGGTCGCGCCGCGACGGATGCGGCTCCCACCCCCGCTCCATCTCGGCCAGCGCGACCGCCTCGCTGTAGGCATGCATGTTCCCCTTCAACGGGATGATCACATCCACCCCCCGTTCGCGCTTGAGGTGCGTCAGCGTCGCACCATCGAGAAAGCCGCGATCCTCCAGCACCAGATCACCACGCCGCAAGGCTTCGCTCGTCCATAACAACTCGCGGCACAACTCCATGTCATGCTGCTGGATGGGACCCATCGCAACCTGCGTCAACAACCCCGAAGTGTCGAGTAAAGTCCGTAAAGTCGCCAGTTTATAGCCACGGGAGTGGCTTCCATCGTCGTTTTTGACCACCCCGCTGCACTCATATGTGGCCGTTGCAAGCGCGACTTCAATCGGCGTCGTGTCGAGGATATGCAAGCGGCGCCCACGACCTAGTCGTGCATACTCCAACATCTCCATCCCCGCTTGGTTGTACCACTCGACTAACTGCGTGGCGACTGCCTGCGCACGCGCCTCCGCCGCGCTTTCATCAACCACTTGCTTGACTGAGCGCCGCGACGCGCGCGCGCGCACCTTGATCGGTGCCGCAGTTTCTGCGTGAGCCACGTCTGCCACCGCTGACGGCGGAACCTTCACCTGTGCTTCCATCTTGACCAGGAGCTTACGGATAGAATCGCCACTGATCAAAGAATCGTCCGCCGTCCCACGCGCGGAGAGCCCGCACCCCGCTTCCATCACCTCGACGGCGTAGCCCAACTCACCCAGCACACGTGCTGAGCGCAGCACATAGCCGGTCTTGCGTAAGGAGTAGAGGCCCGCAAAGCGTGCGGCGAGCGAAGCGGCGATGATCACCTTGATGGGGATCTCCGACCACTGGCGCGGGTCGGGAAACTCCTCAGCCCACTTGTCGAGCAATCCGCTCTTGATGGCAAACAGCAAAAACTCATCGGTCAACTCCTCGCTGGCCGTGTCGATGTGGAGAATCTCGCCCAACTCCAGCGCGCGGCGGACGGCTTCGCCATTACGAGCGAGTAACTTGATGCTATCCATGTACCACCTCCTGTGGGCGTTAGGATAGCTTTTCTGACTGTTTGTCAACCAGTTGCGCGCCTTATTGCTGTATCTTCATACTTTCCGCAACGGAGATACTGCGCATTCATTCTTGAATACTTGCTTGTGCGCCCTGTATGTTATACTTGCGCGCGCACAACGACGATTTCAAACTTTCTTTTTCCAACAGTGTGCCCGCAGAGCTTACCCAAGTTAATCTTTCATCGAAGAGCCGCGATGCTCAAGCCATTACCGTTTGCCAAGCAACATGAAAGACTCCAAACGGGTCTAAACCAACTACGTACGCTTCAATGTCAGTGCCGCTTATAATAACTATGCAGGCCGCACGCGCCCGACGTGTGGAGCTTCCGTCTGCGTGTTGACAAGCCTGCAAAAGAACAAGGCATATTTAGAGGGACAAAAAGATCAACACCGTACACGGCAAGACGCAAGGTCTTAAACCCAATCAACTTCGTCGCATCGGCAAACTTTACGAGCGTCGTGTCGCTCCTCAGCAAATCGTTACGCCGGAGTTTGCCAGACACTTATCAGAGCTTTCCCACGAAACGCGCAGACAAATAGGCGTCCTTATCGACCGCAAAGGGTACGTCGAGCATGTGGTTGTCGGCGATGCAC
>JACCTF010000377.1 GCA_013812565.1 Pyrinomonadaceae bacterium
GTCGTGGTGGATACGGCGGCGGTGGCGGCGGCGGCGGCCGCCCGAGCGGTGGTGACCGCGCCTCTCGCTGGTAAGTTCCGCGTCAACCATCCGGCGACCCTATGATTAAAGCGTCCCCGGCAACAGAGCTTTTCGCCGGGGACGCTTTGAGCGTTTTATAACAGGGCGCAGTCTGATTCTATTCAAGGCAACATGATCAAGAAGTTCAATGAGCTTTTCTCAACTAGAACTACCTAACAGTGTGACGTAGTGGGGCACCACGCGCGAAGTTCAAGCTTGAGACAGTGACCTCCGGCGCTTGACCGATGGTTCTCGGAGTGACCGGGAGGTTGTAAACGAAGGAAGGCTATATGGAGAACATAGCGAAACATTTATACACAGTTGGGGATCGCGTCGAGAAGTTGTGCGCGGTGTGCGGCGAAGAACGTGGTCATGTGGTGGCATCGATCACCAAACGAGGTCAGGTCTCGCGTGTCAGTTGTCCGATATGCGGAACGCTCGGCACATTCAAAAGCAATGCGAGCTTGTCCGGCACACGATCTTCGGTAAAAGCCGGAGCACCGTATGATCGAACGCGCACGTATCGCACAGGGCAGACGATGATGCATCCGACCTACGGGCTGGGTGAAGTGACAGCAGTTATCGAGCCGCAGAAGATCGACGTGCTCTTCTCTGACAAGATGCGCCGCCTGATCCATTCACGTGTTATGCAGTCAGTAGACTGAGAGACACTATCACGGGCAGGAAACAGTGATCCGGGTAGCGCTGCGCGACAACCCGGATCACCCATAGGGCGAGCGTATCCAATTTCCCAACAAACATGAATGTTTGGTTGCTCAGCATATTCAAGGATCTTAGGCATGTTATGAATTTGCCAAGGATATTTAGATGCGCTCACTCCAGAGCAATGAACGATTTACCGGTGGGCGGCTTGTGTTCGACTCTCTGTTCTTCCTCTGGGGGCTGTATCATGGCAAAACACTTCATAGGGATTGGTAGCTTACAAAGAAAAAGGCAGGTTGATGTCTGAATCATTACGCACAAATCTATACCAACTCAATAGTGAAAAAATAGACTTCTTCTCCTGCGCTCAATTCTCCCTTATCCATGTAGCTTGCCTGCTCGTCATCTGGACGGGCGTGAGTACGGTAGCTGTCGTCACTTGTTTAGCTCTCTACTTCGTCCGCATGTTCGCCATCACCGCCGGGTTCCACCGCCTCTTCGCGCATCGTACTTACCGAACGGGTAGAGTCTTCCAGTTCTTGCTCGCGTTTGTTGGAACAACGTCTTACCAAAAAGGCCCGCTTTGGTGGGCCGCACATCATCGTCATCATCATATCCACACCGACACCGAGCGTGACCTCCACTCGCCGCTTACCCACGGCTTTTGGCAATCGCACGTCGGGTGGTTTCTGAGTCGCGACAGCCTGGCGACGGATCAGAAGTTGATCCCCAACCTGATCAAGTATCGTGAGTTGCGCCTGCTGGATCGGTTCTACCCGCTTCCCCCGATTATCTTAGCCGTCTCGATGTTCGTGCTCGGGTCTACGCTTGAGCACTACGCCCCGACGTTAGGCACTTCCGGTTTACAGATGCTGGTGTGGGGGTTTTTCATCAGCACGGTGCTTCTCTATCACGGCGTGTTTACGGTCAACTCTCTGGCGCACATCTTCGGGCGTCGTCGTTTCGAGACCGAAGATGATAGCCGGAATAACTTCTTGGTCGCGCTGATCACGCTCGGCGAAGGCTGGCACAACAACCATCATTACTACCCGTCATCAGAGCGTCAGGGCTTCTACTGGTGGGAGATTGATATTTCCCACTACATCCTCAAAGTGCTTTCATGGTTGGGGATTGTGTGGGGGTTGCAATCGCCGCCAGCCCGGGTTTATGACCGCTAGCGATTTGGCTTTTGATGTTTCAGCGAGCTTCAATGCGCCGCTTGCGCCCGGAGCGCAAAGGCAAGGACTTGAAGATTGTGCGGCCCTGTGTCGAAGACAATAGAGTTAAGCGTTGTACTGCGAAGGATTTTTATTCTTGTAAAAGTGTTCGCCGGCAACTCTGTTGGTAACTACCTCATGATTGTTCCGATGCTGAAGACAAGGGCACAAAAATAATCTTGATTGGTGAGCGCTTAATTGAAAGCTTGATACTTGTAATCAACTTTCTTCATGCAGCATATCCTCAAGATCATCTTGCCATGATTTAACATTTGCTATGGCCCAAGTAAGGAGCTTTCCATGCGCAAAATGCTGTTGTTGATTTGTCTCATGTGCAGTCTCGGCTCAGCCGCCTACGGCCAGACCGGTGGAGCTGGACAGATTGCAGGCCAGGTTGTAGATCCGTCAAGTAAAGTCATCGTCGGTGCCAAGGTGACGGCCACCAACGTTGAGACAAACGCTAAAACCGAAGCCATCACCACTGATGAAGGTAACTATCAGCTACTCCAATTATCTCCGGGGCTCTACCGACTTGACGTCGAGGCGACTGGCTTCAAAACGGTGCAGCGACCGGACACAAGAGTCCAGGTTGCTGATCGTTTGACAATCGATTTCCCCTTGGAAGTCGGTTTGGGAAGTGAGACCGTAACGATCACCGAACAAGCTCCATTGCTGCGTACGCAGGATGCGCAAACCGGTGAAGTCATTAATCAAGAGATGATCCAGAACCTGCCGCAGCTCAACCGCGACCCGCTGCAACTACTGGTGCTTTCGGGTAACGTGCAAGGAGGGGGTGACCGTGCTACTGGTGATAGCGACACGCGAATCAATGGTGGACGCACTCATGGCATTGAATACTATGTGGACGGGATCACGGCGGGAACCGGCCGCAGCCACGGCGTTTCCGGCGTTGTCACGCCGACGATGGAGGCGGTCAACGAATTCAAGGTCATCACCAACGGCATCTCCGCAGAATATGGTCGCATCTCGGGCGGAGCGGTAGACCTCGTCAGCCGTTCTGGAACCAACGGATTTCACGGCCAGGTTTTCGACTATGTTAAGAATGACATCCTAAACGCCAACTCCTTCGACCAAAATCGTCGTGGGGGAAAGAAACCTGTCTTCAGGAACAACATCTTCGGTCTTGCCATTGGCGGGCCAGTTTATCTGCCGCGTTTCGGCGAGGGTGGGCCGAGCGTTTACAGTGGCAGAGATCGCACCTTCTTTTTCTTCAATTATGAAGGAACCAGGTTCGTGCAGAAGGGCGCTCTGAGGACAGCTTCCGTACCGACCGCGGAGATGAGAGAGGGTGATTTCACAAACGTTTTTGTGTTTGATGCCCGAACCCAACTGTTTGATCCCTTCGGCCAAATCGGGCCTAATCAAGAACGCTTAACCCTTCTGGGCGGTGATGGTAAGCGCGTCCCGGCAAATCGGATCAGCCCGGTGAGTCGAGCGATTTTGCAGCTTGTACCGCTACCGAATAGAGCGCCTGATCCGGGTACCAGTTACTTCAACAATTATGCGGCTCCAGTAGATGAGCAACGCAATCAAGACACTTGGGCGCTTCGGTTGGACCATGCGTTCACCGAGAACAGCCGGATTTTCGGCCGCTACTCGCGCCTTAACAACGACTTTCAGGAATCTCGCTGGCGCGGCCCGGCGCAGGCGGTTCCAAACAGTTTTGTTAAGGGCGGCTTCGGCACGACCATTAGTTATGATTGGGCCATCTCTCCGACCCTTCTGTTTAATGCGCGTGTCGGCGGTCACTACAATCCACGTACATCCGGCAGCACGCTAGCAGAGGATTTTTCATCGACCTCGATTCCGTTCGACGCCGTGACGAGAAGCATTCTGGGGCCGAAATCCTTGCCGTGGGTTGGCGCGACTTTTCACGGCAATCTCACGGACAACCCATCGTTCGGTGTGGAAAATTCGACGACTTTCAACACATCGGCCTCGATGGTCAAGATTCTAAACCGCCACAGCCTCAAGTTCGGCTATGAACATCGCCGCTACTATGACAATTATTTCAACAGCGGCGGCGGAGAATTCGTATTCCAGCAAAACCCTGTGGGGCGTTTCGCCAAAGATGATTCGTGGAACAATCAGGATGCAACTAATGTTTTAGGGGCATTCCTGCTCGGCATCAATGACAAAGCCCGGCTTGTCGCCGACACTACGCGGGCGATGAACGTGAATTACCACGGAGCGTATGTGCAAGATGATTTCAAAGTCAGTCAGAAGCTGACGCTTAACCTCGGCCTGCGCTGGGACATGGAAACACCTACTACCGAACGCAACGATAAGCTGTACCTCTGGGACCCGGATGCGCCGTCTCAGTTTACGATCAAGCCTGGTTATAGCTGGGCCGCCGCGTTAGCCGCGGCAACGGACTTGGACGGCAACCCCAAGCCTCTCACACCCGGCCAGGTTAGAGCCCCAGAGTGGCTGACTCAAGGCTTCCCGAACGGTGCCCTCCGCATCGCCAATACACCGGAATTTCCATCGCGGAACGGAACTAAGTTTTATCCTGGGCAATTCGCTCCGCGCTTAGGGTTGGCTTATCAGGTCAACGATAAAACCGTTGTTCGTGCTTCCGCAGGCAAGATGTACCTGAGCACCACGGGCGATCCGAACGGTCTTGCGAGTGGCGGTAGCGGAGTGCCTCTTTCTGACTCTGCCGACGCCGGTTGGCACGCCAACGATAATTACACCTTCCGCAACGTCATTTCCAACTTCGAACAACCGTTTCAGCCAAGAAATATCTCGCGCTACTCACGCAATACCGCTGTCGCTAACTTTCAAGGCACCGGTGGTGACCCTGCTCCAATCGCGTATAACCGCAACTCGCGTCAACCCGTGGAGTACACGTGGGGAGTCGGCGTTCAACGAGAATTGCCGAGCCAATTCCTATTAGAGGTTAACTACGCGGCGAATCGCGGGTCCGGTCTACTCGGCCCGGATGTAATCAGCCATTTCCCTAAAGAGTTATTCACCCCGGCGAACAGGGAAATTTACGGTACTACCCTTGTCGAATCACCCGTCGCGGAGCCAACGAAGTATGATCTCAGGCCGAGACTTGCCTTCCTTGAGTATCCGTATCCTTATTACGGACCAGTCGTTGTGCTGGGAACAAACCTTGGGCGGTCCAATTACCAGAGCTTGAATGTGAGAGCGGAGCGTCGGTTAGGCAGCGGCTACAGTTTCTTGGTTAACTACACGCTGAGTCGGGCGTATGACAATGTGGGAGGGCCAAACGTCAGCAACGGAGGCATCACAGCATCCGGCACCGGCGTCAAGCAGTTTCAATCCGTTGACACGCTTCGCGATGTTTACGGGATTAGCCCGCTGGATGAGAGACATCGCTTGGTTGTGTACTACAACCTCCAATTTCCTGTCGGACGCGGCAGACGGTTCCTTGGTAGTCCGGATGGTTTCCCAAGCACCATTCTCGATTATGTTGTTGGCGGTTGGGAACTAGCCGGAATATCGCAGTGGCGATCCGGGCGGCCGATAGTTCTTAATACAGCAAACACGAATACCAACAACGACATTCGTGTAGAACGAACGTTTGGAAGCTTTGCAAGTTCTGATCGTGACCTCTCGGGTAGCAGCTTCGGCGGTAGCAGCGGTGTTTTCATTGTTGGCGGTGACCCTACCTCTATCCCGGCATCGGCGAGAAGGCTTGATCCTTCAAAGGTCATTACGGCTCAGACTTTCACATATGGTGATCTGCCCTCGGTTTACGATGGTGTTCGCCAGCCGAGCAAGTACTACCACGACATATCGCTGATGAAGAAGTTTCCGATCTTCAGCCGTGACGGTACGCGGTACTTACAAATCCGCATGGAGGGACAGAACATCTTCAACATGAGGGGATTTGGTGACTACGATACCACCGTCGGAAGTTCTACTTATGGACTGATAACTGGAGCGGGTTACGGGCCGCGACAGATTCAGGTATCGGCTAGGATTGTCTTCTAATCCTATAATCCGGCTCGCAAAAAACGGAGAAAGACGACGCTACTTTAACCCTTCGCATCGGGTTTGTTTAACGCAGAGACACTGAGATATTTCTACTTCTCAGTGTCTCTGTTGCTGTACAATGCGGCTCTCATAACCGTCGTTAAAAGCACGATGAATCTGCTTGATTTCTCAAACCACAAAAAGGAAGTAAAGGTAAGTGAGTATGATTACCGATGAGGTCGCTCCACAGGCATCGCCAGCTTTAATCATCAACGCTCGTGCGCTTGAGCTAACCGGCGAGCAGTTCTTTCAGCTCTGCCAGGACAACCGCGACTTGCGCTTCGAGATGACCGCTGATGGAGAAATCATCATCATGCCGCCGACAGGCTCAGACACAGGGGAACGTAACAGCGAACTTAACTACCAACTGCGCCACTGGACAAAGCAAGACGCCAACGGAAAGTGCTTTGACTCTTCCACCGCATTCACCCTGCCAAATGGAGCCAAGCGCTCGCCAGATGCTTCGTGGATTCGCAAAGAGCGGTATGAGGCGCTTACCCCGGATGAAAGAAAACGCTTTGCGCCCATCTGCCCTGACTTTGTTGTTGAACTGCGCTCAGAGAGCGACACTCTTAACTCACTGCACGAGAAGATGCGTGAGTACATCGAAAACGGCGCTCGGCTTGGCTGGTTAATTGATCCGAGCGCTAAGCGAGTTTATATATATCGTCCGAGCCAAGCCGTGGAATGTTTAGAACAGCCGGAGACAATCACCGCCGATCCGGTGCTGTGCGGCTTTGTGTTGCGGATGCAAGACATCTGGTAATCTGAGGGCGCAATCACGAAACACGCTTCCTTATCTTGTAAAGGAGATCAAAATGAAATCCCGAAGTCGTCGTAAGTTCTTGCAAGAATCCGCTGGGGTTGGAGCGGCCGCTGCCGCAAGCTTTGCCTGGCTTGGCCCGCAAGCTAAATCTGTTCGTGCTCAGACCGCTCAATCAAGTGACCAAGTTGCTGGAGCTAATAGTCGTATCCGCGTCGGCCTCATCGGTTGCGGAGGCATGGGCCGCAGTGATCTCAAAGATTTCTTGAAAGTAAAGAACGTCGAATGCGTCGCGCTCTGCGATGTTGATGACGAGCAGACGGCTAAGACCCTCAAAGCCGTTGATGAGCAGGTCAGTCAGCGTCCGGCTTTGACGACACGCGATTTTCGTCGCGTCATCGAACAGAAAGATATTGATGCCGTCATCATCGGCACACCCGACCACTGGCACGCTCTGCCTACCATCATGGCCTGCCAAGCCGGTAAGGATGTGTATGTCGAAAAGCCGCTTTCGATCTCTATCGCCGAAGGTCGCGCGATGGTTGATGCGGCGCGCAAACATAACCGCGTGGTTCAGATGGGCACGCAGCAGCGCAGCGCGTCGCACTATGCTGCCGCCGTTGATTTCGTCAAGAGCGGTCAGCTTGGGAAGATTCGTCTGGTGCGCACGTGGGCATATCAAGGATGGATGGGAAATGTCCCGAAGCTCGCGGACTCCGAACCTCCTTCGACCGTTGATTACGACATGTGGCTTGGCCCGGCCACGAAGCGACCCTTCAACAAGAACCGCTTTCACTTCAACTTCCGTTGGTA
>JACCTF010000268.1 GCA_013812565.1 Pyrinomonadaceae bacterium
AGAACCCGAAGACTTTCTTTCAGCGCGAAGATATGTGGAGCGTCGCACGCGAGGTTGGTACAGGCGACAACCGCAATCAGGAGACGCGCCCGCTTGAGCCTTACTACGTGCTGATGCAACTGCCGCACAATGCCGCCACGAGCGAGTTCGTCGCGGTGCTCCCTTTCACGCCTGCGGGTCGCAACAACTTAATCAGTTGGATGGCGGGCCGTAGCGATGCGGACGCTTACGGCTCGCTGCTTGTTTACAATTTCCCTCGCTCAAGATTGGTGGATGGCCCGTTGCAAATCGAAGCACGCATCGATCAGAACGCACAGCTTTCATCGCAACTCACCTTGTGGAATCAGCAAGGCTCGCGCGTCCAACGCGGCAACCTGCTGGTGATCCCGATGGGGCGCGGTTTGCTCTACGTCGAACCGATCTTCCTCCAAGCCGAACGAAGCCCGATGCCCGAACTGCGCCTCGTGGTGCTTGCCACACAGGATCGTCTCAGCTACGGCACCAACTTTGAAGAAGCATTGACAAACCTGTTCGGCACCGCGACTGGACAAGCAGAAGCTCGACCGGCGCGGACAGCGATGGAACAAGCGGAAACCTCATCGGGCGCTGCCACCTCTCCACCTTCAACTCAGACGCTGACCACGCAGCAGTTGATTACCCGCGCCGCTGAGGAGCTTGCCGCCTACCAGCGTCTCACCGCCGAAGGCAAACTCGGCGAAGCCGGACAAAGGCTCGAATCCTTAAAGCGCACGCTCGATGAATTGAACAAACAGCAAAGGTGATGGATGGAAGTTAACGTTTTTCGAGAACCACTTTAATCCCGCTGCGTGGCCGCAAGGTGATAGTAGGCAGCGGCGTCACCGGATGATCTGACACAAGCTTTAACCGAAAGCGCTGCGCGATGGTCGCCAGCAGCAACGCGGCTTCCATCATTGCGAAAGCGTTGCCGATGCACCCTCGCGGCCCGCCGCCAAATGGAAAGTAGGCGAAGCGTGGTAGCCGCTTGGTTGAGTCGCTAATCCACCGCTCAGGCTGGAACTCGTTGGCTCGCTCGAAGAATCGCTCATCGCGATGCACCACCCACTGAAACATAAAAACTTGCGCTCCGGCAGGTACACGGTAGCCGCCGATCTCGCAATCCTTCAGAGCTTCGCGCCCAATCCCCCAACCCGGCGGGTAGAGCCGCATCGCTTCCTTGATGACCATTTCAGTGTACGGCAGACGAGCGATGTCTTCCATGACTGGATTGCGCCCGCCGAGCACCGTTTGCAGTTCCGCGTGGAGCCTTGCTTCGATCTCCGAATGTTGCCCCAACAGATACCATGTCCATGTTAACGCGAGCGCAGTGGTTTCATGCCCGGCTAGGAACAATGTAATAACTTCGTCGCGCAGTTGTTGATCGGTCATGTGAACGCCCGCTTCATCCGTCGCTTGAAGCAGCATGGAAAGAAGATCGCCGTGATCTCGTTTGCTCTGGTGACGCTCGCTGATGATGCGATAGATGATCCGGTCTAATCGATCGACCGCTCGATGAAAGCGCCGGTTGCCATTCGTCGGCAGATGGTTGTCGAGTATCCACTTGATGGTCGCCTGCGATGCGAATGGTTCCACAACTACCTCAAGTGCCTCACCAACTTCATCCGCCGCGTCTGTGACATCAGCGTCGAAGAGCGTGCGCGCGACGATCTCCAACGTGAGCCGCATCATCTCTTGATGAATGTCGTGCGTCTCGCCATCTCGCCACCCGTCGAGCATCCGTTCGGCGTAAGCGACCATGACTTCACCGTAAGAGTTGATTCGTTCGCGGTGAAAAGCTGGTTGCGCCAATCGTCGCTGCTTCAACCAAAAATCGCCCTCGCTCGTCAATAAGCCCCGGCCGGCAATCCGTACAAAGAAGGGCGTGCGCAACGATACCGGCTTGATGAAGTTGCGGTTGTTCGTCTGGAGAACGTACTCGATATGATCGGGATGGTTGAGGAAATAGACACGACTGTAAAGAAAGCGTGTGCGCACAACATCGCCGTGCTGCCGAGCGCAGGCGGTGATGAATTCGAGCGCATCACGCTGGAAGGCGGCCATGTTGCCAAGCAGCAAACTGCCTTGCGGCCCCGGCGGGCGAAGTGCAATCGTCATAAACACTCCTTACCTGAAATAGATTCATGCACCGGAAAAGCTTGATGATTGTCCGGGCACACGGTCGTTCACCCGCTATTTTTGCATTTTTTGCTTGAAGCCACATTGCTGCTTGCCGCTTAAAGCATTCACGGCAGCTTACAGAAATATAACAAAATGGGTTATATTTCCCGGCCTACTCGCACAAGTCCGGGAACCGTTCCGGCAGCAACTTAATAGTTTTCATAAACAGGCAATTCGGAGTATACGCGTGGCAGCGGCAGCTTTTTATGACCTTGAGGGAACACTTGTCAGCACCAACCTTGTTCATACGCTTGGATTCTACGCCAAGAATCAACAAGGATTGTGGCGCAGTTTTCGCAAAAGCGCGGCGACCGTCTTAAGCCTTCCGCTCTTCGCCGTTACTGATCAGTACAGCCGCAAAGTTTTCAATGATCTATTCTTCAAAAGGTATCGCGGCGAAACTGAAGATCGTCTGCGCTTCTTCGCCGACCAACTATTTGAAGAGGTGCTGAAACCGGCCGTCTTCCCCGGCACCTTTGAGTTGATCGAAAAATCGCGCAGCATCGGTCTGCGGCAAGTCGTGATTACGGGCGCGCTCGACATCTCGGTTAAACCTTTGATGAAACATTTAAACATTGACGAGTATGTCGCTAACCGCCTTGAGTTCGTTGACGGCGTTGCTACCGGGCGACTGTTGCCGCCGGTCTTGGCAGCCGCAACCAAAGCATCATGGATCAGAACCTATGCCGAGCGCGAAGGAATCAACCTCAGCGATTCCTTTGCCTACAGCGACAGCATGAGCGATCTCCCGATGCTTTCAGTCGTCGGCCACCCGGCGGCGGTCAACCCCGATATGCGCCTGCGCCAAACAGCGCTGCACCATAACTGGCCCATACTTTCGCTAAAGTAATTAGCGATTTTTGATTGCCGATTGCCGAACCAAATGCGCGTTGCATTTTCTCTGAAAAATCGCAAATCAAAAATCGCAAATCAAAAATCTGATCATGAGTTTGCAACTACGACGTAAAGTACACGAATCAATCGTCTATATCGACCGCGACAGCGCGCCGCGCATCGTCGCCTCGGGCACCGATTTTCTGCTCGAAGACTTGCCCATCGGCACGCGCGTCATCTACCCGAATCCGCCGCTGAAGGGTCTACCGAACCGCGAGGCGGCGATCCGTTACGCGCTTAACCACCCGCACGACTCGGACCCGCTCTTCGCGCAACTCCAGCCGGGCATGAAGGTGACAATCGCCGTCGATGACATCTCGATGCCGCTGCCGCCGATGCAAACTCCTGACATCCGCCAGACCGCGCTTGAGATTCTGCTTGACATGCTCGCCGGTCACGGCGTCGATGACGTGCACATCATCATCGCCATCTCGCTGCACCGGAGAATGACGACAGCCGAAATGAAGCGCATGGTCGGCACGAAAATCTTCAACGAGTTCTATCCTAATCGCTACTACAACCACGACGCCGAAGACCCCGAAGGCTTGATTGAGATCGGCAAGTCGCGCCACAACGAGCCGCTCAGGATTAATCGCCGCGCCGCCGAGAGCGATCTTCTCATCTATCTTAACTTCAACTTTGTTCCGATGAACGGCGGCCACAAATCCGTCGCCGTCGGACTCTGCGACTACGAATCCCTGCGCGCACACCACGAGCCGCAGACCAAACGCGACTCCGACAGCTACATGGACCCGGCGGCCTCGGAACTCAACCGCAAGATCACGCGTCTCGGTAAACTCGTTGACGAGCGTCTCAACGTCTTCCACATCGAGACGACCGTCAACAGCCGCATGTTCGGCCCCGAACTAAATTTCCTGACGAAGAACGAAGACGACTTTTCGTCGTTCGACCGCATGAAGTTTGAAGCGATGCGCTTTGGCAACTCGAGGCTTCCGCGCGCCGCCAAGCGCTTCGCCTACAACCAACTCACGTCGCACTACGAATTGATCGCCTGCCACGCCGGGCGCACCGAGCCGGTGCACAAGCGTATTATCGAGAAGAGCATGCAGCAGTATGTGATTCCGGTTGAAGGTCAGTGCGATATTTTGATCTGCCCCATCCCGGAGCTTTCACCCTACAACGTGAATTCGAGTTTGAATCCGCTGCTCGTCCAAGTCATGGCTCTGGGCTATCACTTCAATATGTACCGCGGCAAACCGCTCATCAAAAAAGGCGGCGTGCTGATTCTGCATCATCCTTGCTTTGACGAATTCGATCACAACTTTCATCCGAGCTATATTGAATTCTTCAATCGCTTGTTGCCGGAGACACGCGATGCTTTTGTCTTACGCGACAAATACGAACGCGAGTTTGCGAACAACCCTTCATATGTTGAGATGTACCGACGAGGCAACGCTTATCACGGCTCGCATCCATTCTTTATGTGGTACTGGGGTGAGAATGGTCGCCAGCATGTAGGCCATGTGATCGCGGCCGGAGCCGAGAACGCGCACGTCCCGGCGATGCTCGATTGGGAACGCGCCGACAATTTAACGGAAGCGATTGCAATGGCGAAAAGCCACATGGGGCGCTCGGCCCAGATCACGATGCTGCATCAACCGATGATCGGGATTTGTGACATGCAATGAATGCAGGAAGCTAAAACTCATGAGCACCACAGCACGCTCAATGACCGCCGAAGAGTTGTTTGAATTGCCAACTTATGTGCAAGGCAACGACTACCGCTACGAGTTAATTCGGGGAGAACTTAAGAAGATGTCACCGACCAAGCCGCTCCACGGTATTTTCACGGCTGAAATCACCGCCGAACTCATAATGTTTGTTCGCGCGCGCAATCTCGGACGTGTCTTCGGCGCGGAAACAGGTTTTCTCGTCGAGCGCG
>JACCTF010000406.1 GCA_013812565.1 Pyrinomonadaceae bacterium
CAGCTTGTCCGCTCAACAAACACCGCTCAGGCCACACGTCGTCTTCGTCACCGGCGATCACGAATATAGCTCTGAAGGAACGATGCCAATCATGGCAAAGGAACTGGAGCGGAACTACCGCGTACGCACTACGGTGTTGCAAGCCTACCCTGACGAGAATGCCGAAACCAATATTCCCGGCTTGGAGGCTTTGGACAAAGCGGATCTCGCAATCTTTTTCCTGCGTTGGCGTCAGCTTCCAAAAGAACAGGTTGAACATATCAGAAAATATCTGGAGTCGGGTCGACCCATCGTAGCTTTTCGCACCACAACGCATGCCTTTAACTATCCGAAGGGTCATGAATTGGAAACGTGGAACGCTTTTGCCGCGGACTCCCTGGGCGGCCCGCCCGGTTGGGGCAAAGGGCATTTCCATTACGGCCACAAGTCAAGCACCGATGTCCGAGCGATTGCCGAAGCAATCAATCATCCGGTACTGAAAGGCGTGGACAAACAGTTTCACGTTCGTTCATGGCTTTATCATGTGCTGCCGAAATACCCGCCGCCCGATGCCACACTGCTGCTGATGGGGAAAGCGATTGAGGCGGACAAAAAGGATGCGGTCGATAACCCGGTCGCCTGGACATGGAAGAACAAGTTCGGCGGCAAAGTTTTTATGACCACTCTCGGCCATCCCGACGATTTCAAGGTTGAAGCCTTTCAGCGTTTAGTCATCAATGCTGTCCACTGGACGCTCGGCAAACCCGTCCCGGCGAAGTGGGCGGGAAAGATCGATATTGATGTCGCATATCACGGAATCAAGAAGATGCCGGAGAATAAACAAAAGTGATGAGTAATAGTAATGAGTGATGAGTGCTAAGAAATAAGGATGGACTGGGCTGGTTAAGCTCTATCAGGATTTTGGATGATATTATGGCGCGTTTAGGTAGTGATTGATTTTCAATATAAGAACGCAACTCGGGCCGTGGGTGATTCGGCTGTCCATCACCATCTGAACCGCTTCGAGTAATTTAACTTTGATGGTCTCGATGATCTCCGTACTCTCCCGTTCAGTCGCGGTGAAGTTTAGCCTTCTCGCGAGAAATAGATTGGCGGGAGAGTTGACTATCGACGTGAACGGATCAACCACTCCGAGTTCCACCCACTCTTCCGCTTCACATCCGAGTTCTTCCCGCAACTCTCTCTTTGCGGCATCCAGCGGATTCTCATCCTCTTCAATCGCGCCGCTTACTACCTCAATGCTCTCTCGCTCAATGGCATAACGGAATTCGCTGGTAAGATAAACGGATTCGTCCGCGTCAAGCGCGAGCACAGAGACTCCAGGTTTCATTCTGACGGTCGCGAACGTGCCTGCCTTCCCGTCGGGTCTAATGACCTGATCTTCTCTGACTTCTATCCACGGACTTTGATATACTCGTGCCGTTCCCTTTATCACCCACGGCCCAAGTGTTCGTGTCATTATTTGAATCCTTGCCCTTGAGGAAAGAAAGCAGAAGACAGTAGGCAGACAAAAGCTTTCTGCTGCTTTCTGCCTTCTGCTTTCTATCTTTTACTCACTCGTTGCCGTTACTGTTTGTGCGAACGGCCAGCTCCCGGAACGCCACGACCAGACAAAGAAGAACAGCAGACCGAGCGCGAGGCTGCCCAAGCCGAAGACGATGATCATCCAGTCTGTTGTGGCGAAGATAAAAATCCAGCCAACAAAAGCGATTAAGTTCGGTATGGGGTAGAACCATATTCGATACGGGCGAGGCATTTCCGGGGCGCTCTTCCTGAGCAGAACAACTGCGAAAATCTGGCCGATGAACTGAATTAAGATTCTTGTGGTAATCAATGCGTCGATCACAAGGCCGAGAGAGAAGAAACTACATAGGATCGCAATAACACCGATAAAGACCAGCGAGATGTGCGGAAAGTTTTTCCGAGGATGAAGGCGTCCGAAGATTCTGAAGAAGTATCCATCCACCGCCGCCGCGTAAGGAATTCGCGAATAACCAAGCAGCAGAGCGAAGACTGATCCGAACGCAGTCCACAAAACCATCGCCGTAAACACAGTCGCTATTTCCGCTCCATAAATCTTTTCCATAAAGATTGAGACAATGAAGTCTGAATCCGGTCGCTCGCCCGCGGGCACAAACTCACGCCAGGGCACAACACCGATGATCGAGAAATTAATCGCGACATAGATCATTGCGACGGCGATCACACTGATGATGATCGAACGCGGGATGACCCTTCCGGGATTTCTCACCTCGTCACCGATATAGCAAATGTCGTAGTAGCCGAGGTAGTCATAGACTCCGACGCGCGTCGCCGCGCCTAAGCCGAAGAGAAAACCGATTGAGAAATCGAATGCGCCCGGGGGGAAATTAAAGGCAATCTGCGGATCGAAGTTTATTGCTCCGGTGATAATCACGGCCGAGGTCGTGATCATTGTCCCGATCCATAATCCGATTGTAAGTTTGCTGATAAAGTTAATCTGGCGGTAGAGCAGAATGATGTTGATGATTCCGACTCCAACGGCGACCAGCAGACTCTCGGTCGGCGTGATGCCCTTCCAGATGTATCCGAGGTATCTGGAAAAACCGATGTAGCCTGAAGCGATTTCCAGCGGACCGCTCAGCGTAAATTGCCAGATGAACAGAAAGGCCATCAGACGACCATAGGTCTCGCGGCCATAACCCTCACGCAGGTAACGATACGTCCCGCCTGATCCGGGCATCGCCGCGCCGAGTTCGCTCCACACCATCCCATCGGGTATGACGATGAGCAGTGCGATCAACCATCCGAGCATAGCCTGCGGGCCGCCCATCGCCGACAGCAGCAGCGGGATGGTGATGAACGGGCCGATCCCGATCATGTTCGACATGTTTAAGGCGGTCGCTTCCAAAAGTCCGAAACGCCTTAACAAGCGGGGGCCTTGCTCTGGCTGAGGATGTTCAGTTTCCATTTCCATCACGTCGATTTGGAACAAACGGCATTAGCCACAGAGACCGGAGAGGCACAAAGAAAATGATGCACGATGAACGCGGAACGATGAGTAAGAAGACCTGCCTTAACTTCATCGTTCATCGTTCCGCGTTCATCATTTCCCGGTTTAGTCAGTTAAACCTAACAACCTGACGGCATTCTCATAATAAACTTTGCGTAGAATAGTCTCCGGCAACCCGATGCCATAGATTCTCCAACGACCTTGCGGGGGTTTCGGCGCGGGCGCATAGTCAAAATACTCATCCTCGGTTTCGAGGAAACGGTAATAGATCTCATACAAAGCATCGACGAATACCTGCTGCGGCGTCTCAAATCCTTTTGGCACTGCATCCGTCCCGAATAGAATGCGGTCTTGATATTTGTCGAAGAACTTTCGCGCCGCTCGCGGTTGTCGCCCCAGTTCACCGATGCGCGCCCCGATCTCAACGTGCATATTCGGGTAACGATCCATGCACTCGGAGACGTAGCCCAAATCCTCCGCATCACCCACATGAAGTACGACGAACTGCGTGCGCGGGTGTCGGGCCATGATGCGATTACGCGCCTCCTGCACATCCCGATTGCTCGGAAAATCTTTGCCATGAAAAGACCAATCGGGATGTGCATTCAGCTCCTCGAAACGTTCGTTAAAGCGATCAATCGGCAGGAAGAATGCTTCCGGGTCAGAGGTATGAATTGCCACCGGCATCTTGTGCGCGCCCGCCGCTTCCCACATCGGATCAAAGCGACGGTCATCCACCTTGATCAGCGATCCTGAAGTTACCCCTTCACGCAGGTAGAGTCCGAGCGCCTTCGTGACCTTCAAGCCCCTCGCTCCCACTTCTCTCGCCCGCGCGATCTGATCGGCTTGGAATTTCGGGTAACGCGGCTCGGTGATTTTGTTGAACCACGGTTCGGTGAAAACGATGAAACGGTTCGGAAGTGGTTTGTGCCAGTAACCGATGTTCTCCTCCAAAACCGGACCATAGCCTCCGGTGAGATTTACCATCGTGCGTATATTTTTACGATCCATTACGGCGAGCGCTTCACCGGGCGTCGCGTTAAAGCGCGCGCGCTCACCCTGATTCCGACGAGCGCTCCATGAAAGATGGGTATGAAAATCGATGACCGGGAAACGCGCCCGAGCAACCTTCGTTTCCGGTACATGCAGCATGCTCTTTGGTTCATAATCCTCAAGCGCCAGAGAAGTCTTTGACGGTTGGGATCGCCTTCTATCTCTATCCTGTGCTGCGCTAGCCAGGGTGCTGGGGCTTGCAGTCGCTGCGGCGGCAAGGCTCGCCAGCCACTCTCTTCGATTGAATCCGCTCATTTCGTCTCCCGGTTCAAGAAAATAGTCAATGAAGAATTATGAAGTTCACCCTCGCGGGTGCGACGCTTCCAAACAATCGAGGAAGATAATATTCAAAGCGGCTTATACCATTGAAGAAGGATAGCAGCAAGATGAATCTACATGCGATTACCATCAAAGAAGCTTCAAATCGCCATCCCAAAGGCGAGAGTGTTCGCCACCTAGGCTTTTTACCTTTCCTCATTAACGACGCCCTGTAACAAGGGTAGAGTCGAATCTTTGTGCGTTCAGAACTCGTCTTGTTGTCTGCTGTCGAGTAGTGCTATAAGAGGCGGCCAAGATGATCTTGAACTTTTGTCTTAACGACGAGCGAGCATGAAAGTTCTCTGTGGAGTCGTGCCATAGTTAGTCGTTGTATGGAACTAATTGTTTAAAGCTGCGATTGAACTAACGCTTTGATTACCTCCGAACTACAAACTCTCACATCTGCCGCGCTTGCACAGTTGAGCGATGAACTGCGTGAAGTTCGTCAACTCAATCACGGAACTTCACTCATAGACTATCTTCTCGCTTGTAGTGGTGCCACTCAATCCACCCGCGCCCTGGTCTACCTACTCTGGCAGACATACGGCGATGACGAAGAAATTCTTAGATGCAAGTTGCGCAATTTGAACGCACAGTGCGGGCGCTTCCTTAATCTCTACGGCGACGGATTGGTGAACGTGCTGCGCGCGCCCGCACGGATTAACATTCTCGGCGAACACATTGATTATGTTTCGTATCTTCCGACGGCTTCTCTGCCCTTTGGCAGCCGCGAGCACGACATGACCATGCTGTACCGGGCCACGGAAGAAGAACGTGTAGACGGGGCATCGATGTTGGAGGCTTATCCTCCTTTCAACTTTAGACTCGGCGCTGTTCCATCGGCTGACGGCAAAGACACCATCGAAGGCAAATGGCTATCTTACCTGTACGGCAATCCCCCTCCGGCCTCCCACTGGGGCAATTACGTGAAAGGTGCCGTGTACTTTGCATGCCTCAAGTATGGAGAAGCGGTGAACCGCGGTTTCACATTTCTTGTGGATTCGAGCATCCCCCCGAGCGGCGGGGCATCTTCGTCATCGGCGTTAACGGTTTTGGCGGGCGAGGCGATTCGCGAAGTCAACCGCATCACTTATACACCCGAAGAACTGGCACAGGATTCGGCGCAGGCTGAATGGTATGTGGGAACGCGCGGCGGCTCGCTAGACCATACCGCCCTCTGCTTGGCGGCACGCGGGCACGCCGTGCGCATTGCGTATCGTGATCAACAAACCAGCCTTGTTCCTTTGCCTGACGAGCGTTTTTGCTGGGTAACATTCTTCTCCCACCCGGCGGACAAAGGTCGGGAAGTGATGATCGAGTATAACGAGCGCGTCGCCGTTTCGCGCGTGCTCATTCCGGCCGTTATTGATGGCTGGGAGTTGACGCGGACTGATCGTTATCTGACTTGGTGCAGCGAGATCGAAGCGCTGCAAGCAGGAGGATCAACCTGGGCGCTCGATCAAATCGAGCGTTTGCTGGATGAACTTCCGCAAACTCTATCCCTTGCTGAGGTCGAGCAAAACTACCCCAAGGCTTTTCTCGAATGTAGCCGCCTGTTTCCTGCCCTGCTTGAAGAGAGAGGTGCGTCTCCGCTCAAGGTGCGCGACCGTGCGCGACATCACCTCGGCGAGGTACGACGGGTTCATGAAGCCCAGCGAACGTTGGATACCGTTTTTCGCTCCGCAACATCCCAGGAAACTCTCCTGCCGGATTTCGGCGTGCAAACTCTTGGTAGACTTTTGAACGAATCACACCAAAGCCTGCGTGATCTTTACGAGGTCAGTACGCCGGAAGTAGAACGGCTCATCGAAATCCTTCTGTCTGATCCAAACGTCTACGGAGCGCGTTTAATGGGTGGAGGTTTTGGCGGCAATGTCCTGGCTCTCACATCTCGGGAGAACGTCGCAACATTGATTGACCATGTGCAATCCGAGTTTTACACTCCGCGCCGACGGGCCGGAGTACGTGAAGGCGCAGTAATGGTTTCGACCCCG
>JACCTF010000446.1 GCA_013812565.1 Pyrinomonadaceae bacterium
CATCACGGCTCGATCTCCAAGTTTCCGATTTATGCAGCGCTCGGCGTCCCCGAAATCTGGCACTTCGATGGACAGCAACTGACCATTCATCATCTCGCACAAGAATCTTACGTCGTCACCGAAACGAGCCGCGCGCTGCCGCTGCTGACGAGCCGCATCCTGACAGACTTCCTCACTCGCCTAAGAGAAGGAGGCGAGTTCCAAACGATCCTCGCCTTCGACGAATGGCTGCAAACACAGCAGCAGTAACTCGCCTCACTCGTACCGAAGCGCAATCATCGGATCAACCTTCGTCGCACGTCGTGCCGGGATGTAACACGCCAGCAGTGCCACACCCGTCAACAACACTGCGACACCAGCGAACGTCACCGGGTCGGTCGCCGACACTCCATAGAGCAAGCTCGACATCACGCGCGTCATCGCCAGCGCCCCCGCTAGGCCGATAGCAACGCCGATCACGGTCAGCATCATGCCTTGCTTGATCACCATTTTGAGGACATGGCTTGTCTGCGCGCCTAAAGCCATGCGGATGCCGATCTCGTGCGTGCGTTGGGTTACCGAATAGGCCATCACGCCGCACATACCGATGCTGGCGAGCACGAGCGCGACCGAAGCGAAAGCGGCGAGCAGCGTCATGTTGAAGCGGCGCGGCGCGACTGATTCAGCAACCAGCGTCTCCATCGTTCTCATCCTGCTAACCGCTTGATCCTTGTCCACCTCTCTGATTGCGTTGCGCACTGCGGACGCTAAGCCGGCGGGGTCAGATGAAGCTGTGCGCACGACTAACTGCAAGTTGTAGTGCGGAGACTGCAAGTAAGAAAAGTAGAACTCCGGGTCTGCCCCCTTGTCGAGTCCCTGATGCCGCACGTCGCCGACCACCCCGACGATCTCACGCGCCGCCTCCTCTTCACCTTCTATGATGCGCTTGCCCACAGGGTCTTCGCCGGCGAAGTAGCGGTGCGCGAATGCCTCGTTGACCACGATTACCTGCGACGCGCCCTTGGCGTCTCGCTCAGAGAGCATCCGCCCTCTGAGCAGGGGGATGTTCATCGCACGAAAGTAGTCCGGACTCACTACTTGATACCGCGCGTCCGCTGTGTCACCGGGAGCGAAAGGCGGGCGACCTTCGATAGTAAAGCTGTCCCACACGTCGTTGCCACCGAGGGGAAGCAAAGATACATAACCTGTGGCGGCGACTCCGGGCAGAGTCTCAACATGCCGCAGAACCTGTTGATAAAAAGCGGCGGCCTGCGGCGGTTCTGAGTATTTGGTTCTCAAGACAGGAAGTCTGGTTGTCAAAACGTGCTCGGTTCGATAACCGGGATCAGTCTGGAGCAACTGCCAGAAGCTTTTGATCAGAAGTCCCGAGCCGACCAGCAATACTAAAGACAAAGCGACCTCTGAGATCACCAGCAAGCTGCGCAGACGATTGCGTCTGGCGCCTTCGCTTCCACTTCTGCCGCCTTCTTTGAGCAATTCATTAAGGTTAAGCTTTGAAGACTGTAAGGCGGGCGCGAGGCCGAAGATGATGCCTGTCAAAACTGATGCGACGCCCGTAAAGCCGAGCACGCGGGAATCAAGACCTATCTCGGTCAGCCGTGGCAGATTTGCGTGAGCCGTCGCCACTAACAGCTCAACGCCCCACGCCGCGAGCAACAATCCGAGACTTCCGCCAACAAGCGAGAGCAGCAAGCTTTCCGTCAGCAGTTGACGAACAACGCGGGCGCGACTTGCGCCGAGCGCGGTGCGAATCGCAATCTCGCGCCCGCGTGCCGCCGCACGTGCCAGCAACAGGTTGGCAACGTTGGCGCAGGCGATCAGAAGGACCAAGGCGACTGCGCCCAAGAGCACCAGCAAGGCCGGGCGTATCTCGCCGACGATGTCATCTTGTAGCGACACAAGACGCACTCTCCGATTTGTGTTCGTCTCCGGGAATTGTTGCTCAAGGCGTTGAGCGATGGTGCTAACCTCTACTTCAGCTTGCCGGAAGTGGACACCCGGTTTGAGGCTGGCAATCACGTTGAGGAATTGGGCATCTCGATTCGCTAACGCTTGAGCGAGGCTCGCTTGCGAGTTCAGCGGCATCAGAAATTCTACCTGCCCAGACGACCGCTGCGGAAATTTGAAATCCGGCGGCATCACACCCAACACGGTTGTGCTCTGCCCGCTGAGCATAACCTGTCGCCCGACGATCTCTGGATCAGCCGCGAAGCGCCGCTGCCACAATTCATGACTTATGACGATGACGGGAGCCGCGCTTGCTTGATCTTCTTGCAGAGAGAAAGAGCGCCCGATAACCGGTTTGGCGTTAAGCACTGAAAACAGGTCAGCAGTCACCCGCGCGCCACCAAGCAGCTCGGGTTCACGGTTGCCTTCACCTGCCAGCGTGACGCCGGCCCTAGTGTAGGCAGCCACATGCGAGAAGGATTGGGATTGATTCTTGTAATCCAGAATGTCGGGGTACGAAGTAGGCACGCGGCCCATCGGGTCGCCAGCGCCTCGCATCCAGATCAGCACCAGCCGCTCCGGGTTGTCAAACGGCAGCGGGCGCAGCAACACCGCATTGACGATGGAGAAGATGGCCGTATTCGCGCCAATGCCGAGCGCGAGTGTAATGATCGCTACCGCGGTGAAGCCGGGTTTCTTCGCGAGCATTCGTATACCGTAGCGCAGGTCTTGCCAGAGTGTGTGCATCTTTCACCTCAACAGTTGTTAGTCAAATTCGTGACCCTGATTTATCATCAACGTCTCGCGTCAAAGGAGTACATCGTTATGCCGACCATTCAGATCGACACTGAACAGTTATTGAATGTCGCCTTGCAGATGCCGCGCGAGGAACTTGAGCGATTCGTCGCCAGACTCTTCACACTTAAGGCCAGACAGGAGACGCCCGGTCTGTCGGAAAGAGAGACTGAGCTTCTGCTTCACATCAACGAGGGGCTTCCTTCCGCGACGCAAGCGCGGCTGAACGAATTGATTGACAAACGCCGGTCCGAATTCATCGATGCAAAAGAGCTGCGCGAGTTGAAAAAACTCACCGATCAAATCGAAAAGTCCGACGCCAAGCGGCTGGCATTGCTGATCGAGTTGGCTCATCTACGCAACGTCCCGCTGCGCAAGCTGATTAAGCAACTGGGACTCAAACCCGTGTCGCATGACTAAGCGCCGCGTCCCAGCCAAACAGCGACGGTTGGTCAGGCAACGCGCCGAGAGCTACTGTGAATATTGTATCTGCCCGGAATTTTGTGCCACGCAGTTGCATTCCATCGAACACATCACGCCTGAAAGTCCCGGCGGGACAAGCACTGAAGACAACCTCGCTCTGGCTTGTCAAGGCTGCAACGGTTCTAAATCCAACAAGACGCAGGCCTTCGATCACGCGACGCGCCGGAGGGTTTCGCTCTTTCATCCGCGCAGAGGCGACTGGCACGATCATTTCGTTTGGAGCCGCGATCATCTTCTTCTCATCGGCCTGACCCCGACCGGTCGGGCTACCATTCGAGAATTGGATTTGAATCGAGCGGGGGTCGTTCATCTCCGCCGCCTTCTGTTGCTCAACCGTGAGCACCCGCCATCACATCGCTCGTCCTCTGAGTAATTACTCGTACCGGAGCGCGACCATCGGATCGACCTTCGTCGCCCGCCGGGCCGGGATGTAACACGCCAGCAGCGCGACAGTCGTCAACAACACTGCGACACCAGCGAACGTCACCGGGTCGGTCGCCGACACTCCATAGAGCAAGCTC
>JACCTF010000450.1 GCA_013812565.1 Pyrinomonadaceae bacterium
GAGCTTGCTCAGGAAATCCGAAACGGCAATCGTCGGCGGCAAGACGACAAGCTGGTGAACGTGGTCGGCGACGCCGCCAACCTCCAACGCCGTGCCGCGCAAGCCGCGCACCGTGCCGCCGAGATACTGATGCAACGCGGGGCGTAGCGCGGGTGTTATCAACGGGGCTCGTTCTTTCGTGGCGAAGACGATGTGGTAAAGCAGATTCGTGTGAGACATCCGGGGTACTCTTTATGTAAAGTCCGCCTCTATCGCCAGCTCGCGCAGGCTCGGCGGATTGATCTACGAAAATACCCTACGCGGGGAGCGTGGGGCTACATTCCGCCGCCTGCTTCGCAGGCTCGTTGAGGCGCTTCGTGGAAGTTCGGACTGGATGACGCCGGAATTAAGGTACGCCGCGCGAGCAGCATCCAACTTGATCTTTAGGAAGATTGATGAGGACCATGCTGTCGAGGCGTCATCTCCAATGATTTGTTCTGCGCAGCGTCGGTGAAATCATTCAACCTACAAAATTACAACATACTCCAACACTACGAAGCGCAGAACATGAGTTAGGTTGAGAGCTAAAGCTTTCCGGCGATGAAGCAAGAGTTCGAAAACAGAATTTCAGTGCGTGAGTTCAAGTTCCAGTGTCTGGTCTGGCGAGTTTAGCGAAAGCAGATCGTCCTGGAGAAAATCATCAATTAACCCGTGCTTTGTCCGCGGCTGCGCGATTGCCGCCTGAGTGGACATCGCTGTGGCGACAAGCCTTGCGGCTTCTTTCAAGAGGCGTTGGTGATTAGCGGTGTACTCGTCGAGCGAGGACGAGTAGAGCGCAAGGCTGCCATGCATTTCCCGTTCGTTGAGGATGGGAAAGATAGCGAGCGTGCGGTAGCCCGCAAACTTTTCAGCTAGCTCAGGCGGCACATCGAGTTTCGGATCAACGTTGCAGAACGGTTTGCGGTTGGTAAGCACCCAGCCGGTAACGCCCTCACCGACTCCCACAGTGCGACCTTCAAGCAGCGCCGCATCTTGCCCGGCAGCGTGCGCTACCAAATTCTCGCCCGATTCCGGTACCACAAGCGTAATAGCGCATAGATCGTAAGGGACAAGCTGGCTGATCTTGTCTGTAAACGCTTGAGCGATTTTATCTCGACCGCACGCTGCGTTTACCGTCTGGGCAAGCTCGTAAAGTGAACTCAGTTCTTTGTGACTAAACTCTTTCTGAGCGGACTCGGTTTGGCTGGCGGCAGAGACTTCAGCCGTCTCCGCGAGGCCTGCGGCCGGCGCGACGCCGCGTGCCGCATCAGACATCGCTTCGATGGGTTCAAGCCCGAAAGTCGGCACTGGAACATCACGAAGCGCTTGGATCTGAGCTTCAAACTCGGGTAGGTGCGTAATAAACGTGCCGACAACGCGCGGATCATAGTGAACGCCGCTGCCGTCCATAATCAATTTAATCGCTTCTTCACGGGTCATGCCTTTACGGTACTGACGGTCTTCACGCACGGCGTCAAAGCAATCGACCACGGAGAGGATGCGCGCCGTCAAAGGAATGTCTTCACCGGCCAGGCCGTCCGGGTAGCCTTTGCCGTCCCAACGTTCGTGGTGATTACGCACAATGGGCACGACGGGGTATGGGAATTCGACCCGTCCGAGGATCTGCGCGCCGACGAGCGTGTGCGATTTCATCTTCTCAAATTCAGCGGCGGTAAGTTTCCCTGGTTTATGCAGGATGTGGTCGGGCACGGCGATCTTGCCGATGTCATGAAGGAGCGCGCCCGCTTTCAAAGCCTCGATTTCAGCTTCGTCGCATTTGAGCAGGTGAGCTACGCCTGTCGCGTAGATCTGCACGCGCAGAACGTGCTCGTGCGTTACCTCGTCTTTAGCGTTGATGGTAACGGCCAGAGCTTCGATTGTTTCCTGGTGCGATTTCTTCATCATGCTGATGCGTTCTTGCACGCCGTCGCGGTGGCGGCGCTGCGCATAATAGACGGCGAGAAAAATCGGCACGCCAACGACCAGCATCACTAGCACGTTGAATTGCAGCGCGAGGTACATCAGACTCGCCGCGGTACTAACGGGGAGAAACATCGGCGCGGCCCACGAAATACTGTCTTTCCAACTGCGCATGATCGATGTGCCGTGGCGCAGCGCAAGGACCGGAGAAAGAAGCGCCATGTTGATCGTTATTTGAACGATGCTGGCGATAAGCATCGCGACGGCGACGGCAAGAAAAGAGTGCTTGTGTCCCATCATCTCTTCGCCAAAGCCATAGAAGAGCACCGCGCCGAGACTAACGGCGGCGGCAGCGGCTGTCAGCGACATCATGCTCGATGAAAAAAGATTTGTAGAAGGGCGACGGACGGCCCGCCACGATGTGGTAAAGCCTTCAATGCTCGCGATGAAGATAGCCGGAGCAGGGCCATACAAACAGGCGGTGAGAAGCACGATAGAATCCGATAGGGAAAGCGTGATTTTTCGTTCCGTAAACTTCAACCCGAGGGCCGGGAAGATGTTCTGAAACATGCCGACAACGATGATCACCGGCACCAGCGCGAAGATCGTCAACTGATCTCGCAGGCTGTAGCTGAGCGAAAGACTCGCTGCCGCCACCAACCACAAGCAGATCCCGACAACGGTAACCGCCGTTTGATATATAAAACTGATTTTCTTCGACTTCTCTTGAGGCATGATCCGCACCTTCCGGCAAAAATGTTTTTGTGAAGCGAGAGGATGATTAAGGGGTTATGAGTTTCGAGTGGATAGCTGAGGCTTGGGGCGCTCAGCGTCACGTTATCGCTGGCAAAGCGTGTGCCGCTCGTTCGCTCCGGCTAAACTGTGATGGGAGTGAAAGGAAAAAGGAAGGTTAATGGTGTGCTTGATCAGGTTGACTGATGTTGACTGCTCGTCCCTCAATGTCTATCACCCTGACCGGGTATAAAAGACACAGCACGAAGATAAAAGGCAGTAGGCAGTAAGCAGCAAGAAGATTGCCTACTGCCCACCGCCCACTGCCTACTTTGGTCTTAGTCTTCCCGTGGCAGAAAGATGGTGTCATAGCGGCTTTGCAGCTTATAGCCGGCTTTGGCGTAGAAGTCCTGCGCCTCCTTGTTCTCCTCGTTGACCAGCAGGCAGATCGACACCGTCCGCGCTAAGAGCCTCCGACACATTTGCGAGAAGCAGCGCAACCCGTAGCCTTTCCCTCGCTCTTCCGTTTTTACATATACCCCTTCGAGGTAGATCGCTTCCGGCGTGTCGGCCACGATGTCGGCCTTGAAGATCAGCCGCTCGCCCTCTACCCATACCCACACCCGCTTCTGCTCTATCCGCCGCGCCGTCCGCATCCGGTAGCCGATCGGATCCCTCTCCATCGGGTTCACCCCGCTCTCTTCATATGCCATCTCCGCATTCACCCTCATGACATGCCCCAGATCATCGAGCGTCGCCAATCGCAGCCCAGCCACTTCCTCGTATTCTTCAGCTGGCCACCGCTGCTCAAGCAGCAGTTCGCGGCATACTATCCGCGGTTGCTGCTCGCTCTCCTGCGCATACTCCCCCCAGAAACGCTTGATCTTTTCCTCTTCACCCATGATCATGTGCGCCTTTGCTCCCCTTCGCGCCAACTGCGCGAAAGCCGCTAGCGCGGCGTCACTGCGCGCCTCAACCAGCGTCGCGTGCCCGATCAATGCGACGCCTTCAAGCTGCCCTTCTGAATCGCGGTAGGCGTAAAACGATCCGCGGTTCAAGGTGCTTTCTAAACCGTTGTCGCGGATGAACCCGGCCATGAAAACCGTATGCACGGGGCGGGCGGCTAGGAAGTCGAGGACTTCC
>JACCTF010000455.1 GCA_013812565.1 Pyrinomonadaceae bacterium
AAAGCAACTTTGATACGAATACCGCAACCATCCAAACCTTGTTCGCTCCCAACTGCAGAACACTTTATGCGAGCAAAGAAATTGGCGCGGTGGCGACCGTCCAAAACAGACATTCCGGATTGATGAGACTTGCTCTCTACTGGTGGTGTCAGAGAGGCGGTGGATAGTTGTCTAAGCATCTCACTTTCCTCTGGCGCCGCCGTACCACAACATGTGACAGTGCGCAGGCGTCGCCCTTATCAGAGGGCGAAAATCATGGTGTCGCGTGACACGCGTGTACTGCCTACGCGCATACGTCCGCCCTTGCCGGCGGTGAATGTCACCTGTTGGATTTGTAGCTCAAGGCTCATAAGGTATGGCACGCGCATCTGGGATTCGAGCGCACACGCTGTTGCCTCTGTGTTACCCGTTGTCTCGGCTCGCATCTCCTCGCTTCCTCTCCGCGTCGAGGTTAAGGAACCTTTGATATAGCTGTTGTGAAGCGCGAAAGCTCGTCTGTTGCAAACGCTCGAAGGCTTCGACCAGATCAAGCAGCCCGCGCTCTGCCGCGTCGCTCAATAGGCGCAACGTTCCGATGACCCGCAGGTTGCGCCTAATTGCTTCTTGGCGTCCGTCCTTCTCATCCATGACGATCGCATCGGCATGTAGCTCTTGGGCTAATGCTATTGCCTCGCATTCGCCCGGCCCTAGTTTTCTCAGTGCGGTATCTAGTGTCGGTATGACCTGTCGCACCTCAAGCCACTCAGGAGATTCAGCGATCCATTCTCTGACGGCATCCGGCGTGTCACTCGATTGCAGTTCGGTGAGAACGGATTGCGGAATTAAGACGCGCCCGTACATCTCATGCAGAATATCTACTTGCTCGATGATCACCAGATAGTTGATCGGCGTGGTATCGGCGATAACGATCATTTCGCTTTGAGCCGGCGGCTGGTCTCAGCGTCGTGCGCGAAATCGTCTTCCGTGTATTCCAAGTACACGTCGTTCCGCTTTAGAAATTCATCCACTTGCATTCTCGTTCCGTACCGGAGCATTCGCCTCACCTGCTCTGTGGTGAGCGAACCGGAGCGGTAGCCCTCCAGCGCGATTGTTTCTAGCACACCGCGCTCGACATCATCCCACTTCGCCTGTAGCCCCTTAGCTACGTCTTCCGGTAAATCAATCGTTACTTGCATGATTGTTGATTCTTCCGATCCTTCTCTGGCTTCAAATAAGCGACCTCTGCCGCCAAACCCATGAATGAAGGCGTAGCCGATTCGCTTTACATAGAAATGATGTGTGGCGTCGGCTAGTGTGAAGCGACTAAATCCTCTGCTGCGGTGTTGCCGAAAAAGTGATTTCGGTTTCCGGTTCAGGCGGCGACAAAACGATCCTTCATGTTTTCGTTCGATTACGGCGCGCGGCTTCCTCTCATAGAATTGTTGCCCTCTGCCGGATGGCAGCTTGTCTCGCCATGTTCTTATCTGAATTCTTTCGCACGCTCACAACGGCTGTTGCCCCTAACCGGTACACGGACAGTTTCACTGTTTGACCAGCGCGTCGACGAAACGACTTTGCTCTCCCTTGTCTGCCACGTCCTGCGCCGCCATCCGTATCGCTGCTTCGACGATCTTGGATTTCGAGGTGCTGCGTCTCGTGCGCTGTTTGGTCAGCTTGCGCAGCGACAGCCAAGCGTCTTCGAGTGACTGGACCGCGTCCGAAGAGATGTAGAACGTCACCTTCACCTTGTCCGAGTCTTCGTCGGCAGTCGGTTCGAACGCCTCAGCGGAAGCTTTCTGGGGCGCTGGTTTACCAGTATTCGGGTGTTCTGTATCACCAACGTTATGGTGTTCTGTTTTACCCGAACTCTTTTTGCCAGCGTTATGGTGTTCTGTTGTGCTGGATTTCGTTACCTTAGTAGCCGGAGCGCTCAGCGGCTTGCCGCCGAGAACGTCGCTCAGGATGTCAGGGGTTTCTTTACGCGCGACCATTTTTGTTGATCCTTTCGGTCAATGCCTTGTAGTCTTCGGCGCCGGAGGAGCCGGGCGCATACTCGTAGATCGTCTGCCCATAGCCCGGCGCTTCCGACAGCCGAACGTTGTACCTGACGGGCGCGAGCACCACGCCTCTGCCGAAGTGTTTCTTGAGTTGTGTCAGTATCTCAGCTGATTTCTTCACCCGACCGTCGAGGAACGTCGGCAGCACGTAATTGAGTTTCAGGTCGGTATTGTATTTCTGGATCGCTTCGATAGATTTCGTGAATTCGATCAGGCTGTCCAGAGTTAAGACCTCTGTCGAAACGGGGGCAAGAATCTCACGGGCGTAGAAGAGCACGTTGACGGTCAACGCGTCCCACCCGGGGGCGGTGTCGATGATGACGTAGTCGAACGGTGCGTCGACCTTCGACATCGCTTCTTCCAGCACCTTCTCGCCGCCGTACTCCTGTCGCGAAATCACGCGCTTCAGGGCGGCGAGCGAGCGCCCTCCGGCGAGTATCGAGAGTCCCTCGCGGGCTTCGGTCGCCGCCTCTTCGAAAGTCGCGTCGCCGGAGACGAACTCCGCCAGGCCAACGTCAGGTCTGACGCCGAGCATCGCACTCGCCTGTCCCTGTGTGTCCGTGTCGACCATCAGGACGCGCTTGCCCTTAGCCGCCAGACCGGCAGCCAAATTCACCGCCGTCGTCGTTTTCCCGACGCCGCCCTTGCTTATCGAAACAGCGATTCTTCTCATCCGTTCTTCACTCCCAAAGATTTCAACGACACCGAACGGACGGGACTATACCATAACAACAGTAATACAGTGCAACATAATGACTCCTTGCCTTAATACTGTAATACCATAATACCATAACGGCGTTGTTATGAGTTGTATGTTGGGATATGCTTGAAATGAAGGAAATCTGACGGCGATGCACAGGTAGACGAGCACCTCTGACTCGATCTTCTGGCATTATGGACTGTGTGAGGTAATGCTGGGGATACTCAGATGGTGATCTCCAGAGATGTCGGGGCGCGATGCCACCTCTTCGTCTCGATTAAATAGATTGCTTTTGAAAGTTCGTCAGACAGCGCCGTGAATGTTTCGGGATTTCTTCGCCGATGTCGTCCGACTCGATTTCGCGCATCTCGTAAAAAAGCTTCACCTCCTCATAAAACGTGCTGTAGTATTCATGGCAGGATTGGAGAACCTTGAACTGGGCAGAGGTACATCTTCCGTAGGGGGCGGTGAAGTGAAAGGTGATTGGTGTTCCACGCGAAGCAACGTCCGGTCAGCGGTCGTACCATTGAGGTGCAGCATCGCCATCGGTGATGACCTGCTCTCGGCAATCACGTCCGAGGAAGCCGCCGCGGTCACTCCGCAAATGAGCCACGTCTTCCTGGCTCTGCTCGCTATGATCCCTGACGATCCAGAGAACAGTCTTCCGGTCGCACAGGAATGGCTGTTCAAGTTCGACGGAGAAGGCGGATCTTACCTGAGTCTGTGGCAGCAGCTTCAGGAGGTCGTGACTGACGTTGACGAGCAGGAGTTGAATCGGGCGCTCGATTGGATGAGCGGGCGCCACATCATCGATCTACGCTTCGAGAATTCCAATCTTTACCTGACGATCCGCAATGTAATGACTGTCAACACAGGCGAAGATCGTGCGGACGCCGGTCTGGAGAACTAATTATCACCGCTCACTTGTTTCTGCCGCTCGTTGCGGCGCCGCTCTATCCGGTGGAGCACATTTGCCACCTCGTCCATCGCGGTGAGGAAGTCGCCCATTAACTCGTCGTCCAAGTCCTCCGGCTCTGTGTCGCGCATGGCGAAGAAGACCCGCTTCATCTCCACCCAGAACAGGTGACGGGTATCCTGCGGGTCGCTCTCCAGCATCTCGTCCACGCGGGGACAACAGCCGTCATCTGCTCGGAGGTGATCTCCGCTGAAGGCAGCGCGCTGAGCAGTTCTCGCACGCGGGCGCGAAGGCGCGGCTCGCGCGAGCCGCCAGCTACGAACAACCCAGACGATTGGCCGTGAGGCGGGCGAGCTGCGTCGCCTCCTGTAGATTGATGTCGCCGGATTCAAGCGCGTTTGTCACGTCAGCAGGGAAGTGAAGCACCGGTGTACGCCTTCACAATTTCTACTAAATAGAGTAGGGAAGTCAGCACCACAAAGCTATCGTTAAGACTCCGCTCGGCAAGTGGTTAGGCTGGAGCATCAGATCAGCCTGCGTTTGCAAACATATGTCACTAACTTGGCTGCAAACAGGAGCAGATTGGCAGGCATTCAGCAGACTTCGCACAACTTTCAATGAACTGTGGAGATAAGAGGTCACCCCCAGTGTGTTTCATGTGAGACCGCCACCGACCTGTTTTACGTCCCGACCCTGTTTCAAAGTTGTCCGCTCGGAAGATGTTCCACGAGCTGTTCCACGTTTGCTAGTTCCGCTCCTCTTAAAATTAAAAAAACGTTGTTGGCAACCACACGATGCAATTCCGATAATGCCACTAGATCCAGGTAAGAGGAGCAGGGCAAGTTAGCTTGCACAATGGTGCAAAGAATGAGAACCGTAACCACCACATCAACCAGGCCGCCGAACAGAATCCTGCCCCGTAGCACGCTGCTTCGCAAGCATCTGCTCGCCCTCCGTTGTTAATCCGCCGCGAACTACTGCCATGTCATAGTACTCGGTGCCTGCGATCTCGCGCTGCTGCGTCCAGACTTGCTGCACTAACCCGAGCTGATGCATCTCCAGCAGCCGCTACATGGTCGCTTGGAACTCCAGCAACTCATGGCCGCGTCTGGAGAGTGGCTCGAAGATGACGACCCCTGAAGCGATCTGCTCAAGTAGATGAAGGTAAGCGGATGTCATAGCTGGTCCATTCTATCCGGCGAGCGGTGCGAAACAAAAGAGATGGGAAAGCTACAGTGAGATCGCTGAGGCTGTCATCCAAGCGGTCCTTTCGTTCCCGGTGGGATTACCATTGTCACTTCTGGGGAGACGTTCACGCGGATAAAACATTTCGACTCAGCTGGTTAACGGATTTCACAGCTTCATCATTGTAATACCGGTAA
>JACCTF010000457.1 GCA_013812565.1 Pyrinomonadaceae bacterium
GATCGATGCTCTGCTCAATGATCGTGTGAAGATCAAGCGTCGTGCGAACGAGTGGACGTTGACGAGAGAACTGCGTCACGTCCATTGTGAGCTTGTTCAGATGATCAATGCCATGCTCAACAAGATCAATCGTTGAGATCGCTTCCGCGTCGCGCGTCATATCGCGCAGCATCGAAACGCCGAGGCGGATGCTTCCCAGAGGATTTTTAATTTCGTGTGCGACTTGCGCGGTCGCTTGCCCGACGGCGGCAAGCGCCGCCTTTCTACGCAGCTCGGCTTCCGCTTCGGCCGCTTCCGTGACATCAACCAGCGTTAGGATTTGCCCCTGCTCGCCATCAATCTCAAGCGGCGATGAGTAAACGTCAAAGACCCGCTGCATACCGTCCGGCGCGCGGCCCAGCATCCACCGACCGTGATAAGTTGCTTCTTCAACATGTGCGGAGGTTGCGGCTTCAAGCATCCGCTTCGCTTCGGACGCGGCGAAGCTGGATTCTTGCAGCGAAGCGCCAATCCTGGCTTGAGGAAACAAATCGAAGAAAGCGGCATTAGCGCTCTGTAGGCAATGGCGCGCGTCTATTGCGGCGACTGCGCTCACCATACCTTCGAGTGTCTGCGTGCTGAACTGCCGTTCACCCTCGGCTTCCATCAAGCTGCGGCGCATCTGGCGAAAGCGTCGCTGCACTTCCCAGACAGTTCCGGCGGCAACCAGCGCGCCGATAACAAGCGCGATCAGCGTTAAGCGGAAAATGTCGCGGCTCGCTCCGCCTTGCAGCTCCTCGCTTTGCCGCTCAACATTCTCTTGCTCCGGGTAGGCTTCGCGTAAGAACTCGTTGAGCGCCACATCAATCTTACGAAACTTCTCAAATCCTTCGAGCGAGTATTGATCGAGGTTCTCGGTGACGTCGAGGAACTCTTCAACGTTCCGTTTGAACTCGTTTCCCTTCTCGGTTTGTGCCAATGGCAGACGCTCAAAGCGCGGCATCAAATGCTCGCTCACTTCACGGCGCGCGCGGCGTAGTTGTGAACTGAAAGGCGGCAACAATGGGCCGCGCACTTCCGCCTCGGCTCTCACTCTGGCTTCGTTGTTAAGTTTTGTTAAAGCTTCACGCAGGCCGAGCAGGAAGTTGACTTTGCTTGCGCGGTGACGCTCAAGATCAAGCACGCTCTCGCTGACATCATTAAGCCGCCGAACGCTCCATGAGCCGAGTCCAACAACAAGCGCAAGCAGCAACGCAAATCCGATCAGCAACGGCGTCAGTGTCGGCGCAATCGTTCCGCTGTGGCTCAGTAAAGCAACCCGCTTCGCGGCAGCGTCGTTCCCTCTCACAGACTGCTCCTCACCGGGATGAAGGCGATTGTAGACAACACGGCTGCCCGTTTGTTCTTCTGTTTGCTGGGCTGTTTCTTCTTCGATCATTATCAAACTGCCGGGATAGCATGCTCATCGTGTGATCATTCGCCACGAACAATATCACTTAGCATCCATCCAGTTGTGGCCGATGCCGACTTCGACTCTTAAAGGCACGTCGAGTTCGACGGCTCGTTCCATTTCGCGTCGCAGCAGTTCGGCGACTTGTTTGGCCTCATCCTGCGGAGCTTCGACTAACAATTCGTCGTGAACCTGCATCACCATCCGCGCACGCAAACCCGCGCGCTGCAAAGATTCGTCAACACGCAGCATCGCGGTCTTAACAATGTCGCTGGCCGTGGCTTGAATCGGCATGTTGATGGCTTCACGTTCAGTCCGCGCGCGTACTTGCCCGTTACGGTCGTTGATCGTCGGCAGCGGACGGATGCGCCCGTAGATCGAGCGCACCACGCCGGTTTCGTGCGCCTGCTTCACCACCTCATCCATATAACGACGCACGCCTTTATATGTGTTGTAGTAGTCTTCGATCACCTTCTTCGCCTCCTTCATCGAGATGCCAACGCGCGCCGAAAGGCCGAAAGGTTCAACGGCGTAGGCAATCGCGAAGTTGACGATTTTGGCAAAGCGCCGCTTCTCCTTAAGCTCTTCATCGGTCTTCGCGCCAAAGACCAACCTGGCCGTTCTGGAGTGGATGTCATCATCCTTTTGAAAGGCATCAAGCATTTCGGGATCGCGCGTGATGTGAGCCAGTAGTCGCAATTCGAGTTGCGAGTAATCGGCGGCGACCAAGACGCAGCCTTCTTCAGGGACGAACGCGCGCCGGATGCGGCGACCGAGTTCCGTGCGGATCGGGATGTTCTGTAAATTTGGATCGCTTGATGATAAACGTCCGGTCGCCGTTACCGTTTGATTAAGCTGGCAGTGGATGCGTCCGTCCG
>JACCTF010000286.1 GCA_013812565.1 Pyrinomonadaceae bacterium
GTGTTTGAAATGATGATGCTCCAGATTTTCCAAACTGTGCGACATCATCTCCTCGCCGGTCGTGATTTCTCTCGCCCAAAGCACCTGCCCACCTCGTTCGATGGAAACTTCGCCCGCTACGGCATCAAACTGTGGCTCAAGCACCAATTCAGGCCCGATCGCGCAGTTTCTCAGCTTTGAGCTGGCAAGATACAAATAATTTCTTTTCTCCAATTGATGGTCGGAGAATTCGTTGCCGATGACCATCCCCAACCGGCGCGGCGTCCCCGCTTCGTCAATCAAATAAACGCCGGCAATCTCCGGTTCTTCGCCGCCATCTCCCGCGTAAGGCGGCATCACTAGCGCCTCGCCGTGTCCGAGCAAAGTTGTTCCGTTGCCTTTGTAAAACCATTCAGGCTCCGCGCCGATCAGGCCCGCCCCAGGCCTTCCGCCTTCTAAGCCCCATTGAAACATGCGCATGCTGTCAGTGATAACCGCCTCGGTGTTGGCTTCGGCGGCGTGCATCGCTTGACGGTTATCAGCGCTGCCCTTGTGCGTTAGCCCCGTCCCACTAACTAAACAGCGAGTCGGCTCTTCCGGGTGATCCATCGAAGGAAGAATGCGCCAATCCGATTGGCCCTGATAAATTTCGTTGTAATCAAGCGCGGCGGAAGAAGATACATAACGGCGCGCAGCGGCGGAAAGAGTCGAAGTGGAAGCGAGCGCGGCTTGAGCTAAAGCGTAAACGGAAGCGTGCTCGTTAATCAGGATAAGTCGGTCATCCTCAACAGCACCGACGCGGCGCTGATTGGCTTTGTTGATAATCTGGACCAGACGCATCTGTTACCCTCCTCGCTTTACTCGGTAATGTTGAAATCGCTCAACCCGCTTTCCTTGAGTTGCAGTCCGAGGCCGGGCACATCGTCTCTCAGATTGATGTAACCGTTCTCCGCCACCGGTTCGCCATCGAAGATATACCAAAATAGTTCGTTGCCGACTTCGACATCGACGACTGGAAAGTATTCGGCCATCGGAGAATTAAGGCTCGCCATCACGATATGATAATTGTGCATCTGTCCGGCGTGCGGAATCACCGGCACCGAGTGCGCTTCGGCGAGCGCAGCGATTTTGCGCGCCTGTGTAATGCCGCCGACGCGGTTCGTATCAAATTGAATGTAATCGATTGCCTTCGCTTCCAATAAATCGCGAAACCCGTAGATCGTGAATTCGTGCTCGCCCGAAGCGATGGGGATTCTGCCCGCCGCTCTGAGCGCCGCGAGACCTTGAATATCGTCAGGGATCACCGGCTCTTCTAACCAGCGTAAATTAAACGGCTCAAGCAGCGGCAACATCCGCCGCGCGTAATCCAGATTCCAGCCCATGTAAACTTCGGCCATCAAATCGATTTCGTTCCCGATCACTTCACGGATGCAGCGTACGAGTTCTATGTTGCGCTGCATACCGGCGGCCCCGTGCGTAGGCCCCCAGCCGAAACGCATTTTCATCGCGCGGTATCCGGCCTCTTTGTAGCGTGATGCTTCGGCGGCCAAGTTTTTCAAGTTCGGATCGTAAAGACGGCTGGCGTAAACCGGAATCTTCGATTTGGTTCTTCCGCCGAGCAGTCGAAAGATCGGCTGCCCAGCGGCTTTGCCCAAAATGTCCCAGAGCGCTAAGTCGACGGCGCTGATCGCGACCATGCCGACTCCTTTGCGTCCAAAGGCCATCGTTTGGCGATACATGTACTGCCATAAAAATTCCGTATCGAACGGGTCTTGGCCGATCAAGATTGGCTTCAGGTATTGATCGATCACCTGTTTGGTCAGTCGAGGTGAGAGCGCCGCGTTGCCGAGGCCGACATGTCCCGCATCAGTGAAGACTTCGACGATCAACCAGCTGTGAAAGCGAAAGCTGGACATTGAATCCGCCGGCAGTTCCAGCATATCCATCGGGTTGGTGCAAAAATGGGGCTCTGGCGGAACAGTCCGACCTTTCCATTCAAAGACACGTGTGCGGACATCGGTGATTTTCAAGATGCAGCTCCTTTGAGTTCGGCGAAACTAAGTTCAACGGGACGCACTACACGGATAGTTAATAGGATGAGGCAGAAGGCGAAGATGTGAAAAGTGCTGACCAGCGCGAACAATAAACCATAGCCGAAACCACGGTCGAGCAAATCGCCCGCGACGAGATTGAAGACGACGCCGCCCATCGCGCCGCCGAAACCGACGAGGCCGGCAACGGAGCCGACGACACGGCGCGGAAAGATGTCAGCGGGCAAAACCATCACCAGCGTTGACCACGATTGTTGTCCGAAAAACACGATGCTAAAGAGTACGATGCTCAGCTCGACCGGCGATTGCGTGACGAAAATGATCCACGGCATCATCGCGGCGCTCGCACCCAAGGCGACTTTACGCGAAATGTTCAAGGAACGCCCGCTGCGCAGTAGCCGACTCGAAAACCAACCGCCGACCAAACTGCCGACGCCCGCCGCGGCGTAAGGTATCCACGCGAAATATCCGATCTGCTTAGTATCGAAGCCGCGAACATCGTAAAGATATTTCGGCAGCCAGAAGAGATAGAAATACCAAGCCGCATCGCTCAGGAATTTTCCGAACACTAAGCCCCAAACTTGCGGGTAAGAAAATAAACTGAGCCACGAGACCTGAGACTTTGACTGCGGCGCAGTGGTCAACACTTCCTCAATCTCAACACGTTCAGTTTCAGAGAGCTGCGGATGCTGCGCAGGCGCGTAGTAGCTCTTCACCCACCACACAGTCCACAGCAAACCCACCGCGCCGCAGAGAATAAAAACCCAGCGCCAACTTGAATGAACCAACACCGCGGCGATCAGCGGCGGCGCAACGACAGCGCCGACCGCAGTGCCGGCGTTGATCACGCCCATCGCAGTCGAGCGCTCATGAATCGGAAACCATTCGGCGACGGCTTTGGTTGCTGCCGGAAAGCCTCC
>JACCTF010000496.1 GCA_013812565.1 Pyrinomonadaceae bacterium
AACGATGACGCCGCCGATGGATGTGCCGTGGCCGCCGATGAATTTTGTCGCCGAGTTGATGACGATGTCGGCTCCCCACTCAATAGGGCGGCACAACGCGGGCGAGGGCGTAGTGTTGTCGATCATGAGCGGCAAGCCATGTTCGTGGGCTACTTCCGCCAAGCGTTCGATGTCTATGATGTCGAGCTTCGGATTGCCCACCGTTTCCGTGTAGACGGCTTTGGTTCGATCATTGATGCTCGCGCGTAATCCGTCGAAGTCGGCGGCATCAACGAAACGCACGGTGATCCCAAGCTTCGGCAGCGTGTAGTGAAAAAGGTTGTATGTGCCGCCATAGAGCGACGTGGTGGAGACGATCTCATCGCCCGCACCGGCTAAGGTGAGAATGGCAAGCGTCTCAGCCGCTTGGCCCGAGGCGAGGGCGAGCGCGGCCTGACCGCCTTCGAGCGCGGCGATCCGCTTCTCGAACACATCGGTCGTCGGGTTCATGATGCGGGTATAGATGTTGCCGAATTCTTGGAGCGCGAAGAGACGCGCCGCGTGATCGGCATCGTCAAAGGTATAAGACGTGGTTTGATAGATGGGCACCGCGCGCGCGTTGGTCGAGGCATCGGGTTCCTGGCCGCCGTGGATGGCGAGCGTGTCAAAGTGCAGAGGGGTTGAGTTGTTACCGTTGTTGTCTGCCATTACTTCTCCTTCATAAATGTTAGTAGCTTCCTGCCCCGCGTGAGGAACGGCGAAGTGCTGATCGAATTACGCGCTCCGTTAGCGTGCAAAAAGAAAAACCCTCCGCGCTAAAAGAGTTGCGCGGAGGGTTTTCTCAATCCTTTGAGAAGCTGTCCGGCTCTTTAGCAGTTTTTCGTGTGGAGCAAGTTGCCAGAAATCGCCACAATTTTGTTGTCAATATAACGGACAAACTGTATGGCATACCGCGCGAAACTGTCAAGAAGCTTTCAGCATGAGCGTCCAGGTGCAATCTCATTGCGCCTCCTCAACCTTGCCCCCGCCGGATAGCACAAAGTACGACAGATCAGCGCTTTTGCTTATTGGAACCTTTCATTTGATAATCACATTTTACTTTGACTGTACGCTTCGCGCGAGGCGCTTTTGCTTGTAGGACCGGGAGGAGAGAGTGCTTGTGGATACTCAGATAGATATTCAAGGGACACCGAAACTTGGGCTTGTTTGTATCACCATTTCAGACGAAGTGCGTTTCCGCACTGTGACGCGCAAGCGTCTGTTGCAGTTTGAGCCTTCCGAGCAGAAGCGTATGCTTCGCGATCTGTACGCTGACAACCTCGCCCGGCTGGGTAAGGCTATCGAGTTTTGCAGTTCGCAGAGCATTAAGCTTTACCGCCTCACTTCGGCCCTTTTCCCGTTTGCTGATGACCCGGCCGGAACGGACGTGCTCGATGAATTCAGCGAAGGATTACAACAAGCGGGCGAGCGCGCCATAGCCCTCGGGCTTCGCTTGGTGCTGCATCCAGATCAGTTCGTGGTGCTCAGTTCCGATTCGCCGCATGTCATTGAGAACAGCATCAAGATTCTCGAAACGCACGCGCGCATCCTTGACCTGCTAGCCCAGCCGCGCTCGTCTTGGACGGTAATGAATATTCATGGCGGTAAGTCTGACCGGGCGGAACGTCTCGTCAGCACTATTCAAAATCTTCCTGAACCCATTCGCTCCCGGTTAGCGCTGGAGAATGATGAGCACTGCTACGGAGCGTCGGAGATTCTAGATGTTTGCCGGGCGGCCGGGGTGCCGATGGTTTTTGATGCGCACCATCATGTATGTCGCGAGCGTCTGACAAGCTACAACGATCCGAGCATTGTTGAAATGGCCGTCGCTGCTCGTTCGACGTGGCCTATCCCTGAGTGGCAGCTCACACACATCTCCAACGGCCGCGAGTTTTTTAACGACCCGCGCCACAGCGACCTCATCACAGAGATGCCCGACTCTTTCCGCGATGTGCCGTGGATCGAGGTTGAAGCTAAACATAAGGAAGTCGCTATTCAGAAACTGCATGCAGAGTGGTTAATAAACGGGCACAAGTCCGCGCCGGCCGGCGCGCTACAGAGCGGTAAAGCAGCGGGAGAGGGGTGAGAGAATCAACGCCTTGTGGCTTCTTCGGAGCAGGAAGGTCTTAGTCGCGGTGTAATACGAGCTAACAAGTTAACCCGGACGCTGTGGGGTTCGGCGAAACTTTGAGAGCACCCATGCGCCGGCAACCACGGCGATTTTCCCGACAGTGATCTTCCGCTCAACGCTTGCCTGCCCGACGCTTTGGTTGGTTCGCGCCTGGTGAGAACCAGTCGCCGAAGTTCTCTTCACTTCCGAAGTTCGTGTGCTGACGGAAGCGGAGGTTGTCTTCGCCCGACGCTTCTCTTTGTCTGCTTGGCCGCGACTCTGTTTTGCGTAGCCGGGCTTGGCAGGACTCTTTTCGCCCGGACTTTTCTCGCCACGTTCCTTGGCATCAGGCTTCCCTGCTTCGGCTGCCGCGTTCTCGATCTCAGAGTTGATTTCCCCGCCAATCAAGATGGCGACGCCGGTTATATAAAACCACAACATCAAGACGATGACCGCTCCAAGCGAGCCGTATGTAGCGCTGTATGAATCGAAATACTCAAGGTAGATCTTAAAAGCGAAGGAGGCGATCAGCCACAGAGCAACGCCAATTCCTGCACCAGGCGTAATCCACTGCCAACGCGCATCATGAATATCCGGCGCCATGTAATAGATCAGCGCGAAGGAAAGAAGCACAAAGGCGAGCACAATCGGCCACTGCAAAATTTTCCATGTGATTGTAAAAATAGTGCCGAGGCCGAACTTGTTTGCCACAGCCTCAGCAATATCATGGCCGAAGAATATAAGCCCGAGGGCTGAGATAATGAGCACCGCAAGCGCAACCGTTAACCCGATGGCCGTCAGGCGAACCTTCCACCACGGACGCGATTCTTCAACGTTGTATGCGACGTTAAGCGATGAGCTGATCGCGCCCATGCCGTTTGATGCCGTCCAGAGAGTTGCGAGAATACCGAATGAAAGTTTGCTGCCGCTCGCTCCTTCAGTAATTCCCTTCAGAGTGTCATCAATTAGTGTGGCGGCTTGCGGAGGCAAAACTGTGCTGAGGTAACTGAGCAAATCCCGCTGTAGCTCCGACCCCGTTTCAGCTAAGTAGCCGAGAATCGTTGTCAGGAAAATCAGCAGCGGAAAGAGAGCCAGGAGAAAGTAGTAAGCTAGTTGTGCCGCGCGACCAAAAACATCATCTGCGTTGATCTGCGCGTAGACGCGCTTGCCCAACTCTTGCCAGGTTAATCCGCCGAGTTTCCACGGTGATTGTGGATCCATCTTCAGCCCCCTTGATGCTTTGGTATTGTGTGTCGATCACTACTTTACCATTGTTCCAGTACGGCTCCACCGGGTGTTCTGCAAGAAATTTGTTAAAGGGTTTCCGGTTGACGGCGCGCTCTCATCGTATGACCAGTAGACGAACATCGCACGGCCGACCACTAACTCACGCGGCACAAAACCCCAGACCCGACTGTCAGAGCTATCGTCGCGATTGTCGCCCATCACAAAGTAATGATTTTCGGGAACAGTGACGGGATTGCCGTTTGTGGCGTAGTAGCCTATCTCCCTACCGGCAGACCTGTCAGAACGCGGCTTATAGTAAACGTTGTACGTTTCTTCGGGTTTACGCGGCGGATTGTCAAAGATTTCTAATGGCGCTTTGTCGCCCAAATCCACTACCGGATTGTCAGCAGCGAGGCGATGCTCGGGCAGCACCTCCCCATTGACTAAAACGCGTACGCCGCGCACCTCAATCTTGTCGCCGGGCAGTCCCACAACGCGCTTTACAAAGTTGGTTTTGTAAGCTGGGCTGTTGCTTTCAAGATCCCGTTCCGGCTCATTTTCATTACCCGGATACTTGAAGACGATAATGTCACCGCGTCGGATTTCTCGTTGCGGCAAGAAAGGCATCACCGGCCCAGGCGCGAAGACAAACTTATTAACGAGCAGATGATCGCCGATCATAATTGTGTTCTGCATCGAGCCGGTCGGCACCTTCACCGCTTGCACGATAAACGTAATGCCAAACAGCGCCATGATCACAGTCACAACGGCCGATTCGAAATATTCACGCACGATGGTTCGGCGCGGCCCATGCAGTTTACTTTCTTCATCGCTTGTTGTGTGTGCGGGAATAGCGATGCGGTCGGCGGTACGCGCAGACGCCGTTGTAGTAGTAATGGTAGAGGGTCGATCTATTTTCGGCTCAGCGGGCGGCTCCGCAACGCCGGTTGCATTGTGCTCATCTTTCATAAAAGGCATCGTAGGTAAAGCAAAGTATAACGGTCAAGTGTTAGTTGCTTACAGAATGCATTCGCGACAAACACTCAACACAGTATTAAGAGGAAACTTTAACGGGCAGCACTATCAAATCTGTCGTGCAAGTTTTTCCGCGCAGAACATTAAGGTGGTGGCTTCAAATTATGGCGATGCGTTTATGTGAGCAAGTGCGGTGCGCGCCGCCTCCATCTCCGCGGCCTTAACAGTGCGTCCCTGCCCGCGCACGCTGCCCCCTTCCCAAACCACTTCAACGTGAAACATCCGATGATGCGGCGGTCCAACTGTTTCGACGATATTGTACTGCGGGGTGGCTAGCCGTTCGGCTTGCAGACGCTCTTGCAGCATCGTCTTGTGGTCGCCCGCAGCCGCCGATTCCGGGTCAACGATCTTCAACTCGGGATCAAGCGCACGATCAACAAATCTACTCGCCGCGATAAACCCGCCGTCTAAGAAAACAGCGGCTACGACCGCTTCAAAAACATCTGCGAGAAGCGCTTTTTTGCCGCGTCCTCCGGTCTTCTCTTCGCCGCGACCGACGCGCAGGTACTGCCCGAGGCAGAGACGTTCGGCAGCTCGAGCAATCGTCGAGGCGCTTACTAGAGAGTGCTTCATTCGTGACAATGCGCCTTCGCTCATATCTGGAAAAGCTTGGTACAGGTAATGCGCTACGACCAAGCCCAGGACAGAGTCGCCGATGAACTCAAACGCTTCGTTGTGCAAACGGCGCGCCTTCCCCTCTTCACCCGGCTTAACTTGCTCGTAGGCCCACGAGCGATGCGTAATGCCTTGTTCAAGCAGGGAGCGATTATGAAATCGGTAGCCGAGGATTTCTTCCAGCGCGTCGAGATTGGTGTCAGTGGTTTGTTGCTTCTTCACAGTGCAGGAGATTTTAGAAAGAGCCGCGCGGATGGTCGAAGATGAACGATCCGCGCGGCTTGATGTCTGTAGCTCCCCGAAATTTCCAAGAAGCGTTACGGACGAGTGCTGTTCGTCGTCGTGTTCGGCTTCTTTCCAGATGGGGTGGTAGTCGTTGTGCTGCCCGGCTGCGTTGTTTTGGGCTGTGCCGTGCTGGGTTGCGTCGTGCTGGGCTGTGTTGTTTGTGTTCCTGCCGGTTTGGTGCCGCTCTGCGGCGTCGTGGTTGTTGCCGGAGAAGTAGTTGTCGTAGGCGCGGTAGTGGGTGTCGCACCCGTCGGAGCAGCCGTGCTTGTCGGGGCTGCCGTTGTGGTGTCTGCCGGGGTGGTCGTGGTCGCCGGAGTGCCTGCCGGATCACTTGGTGCGGTAGTAGTTGTCGGGGCAGCCGGTAAGGTGGGCGACGGTAGCGGCTTAGAAGCGACGCCCTGAATCACCGCATCAACGGTTTGACCGGTATTCCGGATTTTCAACATTTCGGTGAGGGTTTGCGTCAACTCTGCTTTTTGCGTTGCAACTTTCGGATCCGTCGCCAGGCTAACGGCGCGCGCATACGCATCGATCATGCGATCCATGACTTGGTCCAACTGCGCAATAGCTGCTTTGCTCTCGGGAGATTCAGGTTGACCTTCATACTTTTTCTTGTACTCAGTAGACAATGGCAGGTACATGCCGCTTTGGTAAGCCGAAGCCAGCAGGCTAAATGTCTGCGGATCCTTCTTCGCCCAACCTTCGTAGGTCGCCGCTTGATGGAGATACTTGATGGCTTCTGCCGGATTGTTCTTTATCGCGTAGATGCCGAGCGCGTAGTTGAGCCAACCGAGCGTGTCGTCCTTGTCCTTAGCTGTCATCGGCTCTTTGCCCGGCGATTTACCGGCTTCGATCAACTTAACCGTCTTCGTCGCGTAGTTCGAAGCCTCCGTTGAGGCTGTGTCAGGAGCGCCAGGAGCGGTGGCGACGCGGAGACCGGCATAAGATGTATTAATCAGAGTCTGCAGGTCCTCAGGCTCACTAGCAAGATTCTGCTTGCCGAGCGCATAGGCCTCCGCGTATTTCCCTTGCTTGAGAAGATCTGCGATCTGGAACTTGCCTGCTGCCTTGCTATATTTGTCGACAAAAGTCTTCACGTACTTCGCATACTCGCAACTCGAATACTTTTCTAAATACTGATTGCCAGCTTCGAATGCGACCTTCTGATCGGTCTTAACGTTTTCACGAAAACGGTTATACAAATCGAGCGCCGCTTGTTCTTCACATGGAGTAGCTTGCGCCGCGCCCGCTGCTGCCGACGGCGCCTGAGTTGTTGGTTGTGTTTGAGTAGTTTGCGCGAAGGTGGGCAGCGCCAGCACTGACACAACGACGCCGAGAGTTAACCACTGGTTCAAGCTTTTCATGGGTCGCATATCCTCCAATTGATTTTTTATCTTAACGTGTTTGCTTCGAAATTTTCGAGGTACAAACAACCTGCTCGAATGGCGCACGCTGGTTTGATGGCGCACAAGAAGCAAGCAGTTGCCGCTCTTCCAAACAAGTGCGCGACACATTCAACAACCGGAGAGAGCTACTTGCTGAGAGGTTGTTAGATCGGTTTCTGCAACGTGTTATGCGTGATACTGCAACAACCGGCCGAAGGGTGTCAAGTTTTGCGAAATCAACCCGAGTTCACTTTTACAGATGCCCTTAAAACAATAGTAGCGCGGTGGTTCGATCAGCTTCGAAGCTGATCGAACCACCGCGCTACTATTGTTTTAAGGGCATCTGTAAAAGTGAACTCGGGTTG
>JACCTF010000497.1 GCA_013812565.1 Pyrinomonadaceae bacterium
CACGTCTGGCCTTTCGATTCTTCGTTTGCCGTTGATGTTCGCTTCTTCATCTTCGACAAGCGTCACAACATACGGATGAATCGGCACGACTATTTTGAGATTTTCTATGTCCACTCCGGGGAGACAATCTGCCGAATTCAAAACCGCTCTTTTCCCATTAGCGCCGGCGATCTGGTTGTCATCAGCAGCACGCAGTACCATACGATGTACCCTCCCATCGAACGCGACGCGCGCACGACGGTGAAAGCCGCCGCACTCTATTTCCTCCCTGAGCTGATCCGAGCCGCCGAAACAAACGGCGACGACGCGGAATACCTGATGCCGTTTCTCGTGCAGGACGCCGGTTTCTCGCACATCATCAAAGCTGAGACGGGTATACCAAATCAAGTTTTCGATTTAATCAAGCGGATCAACACGGAACTGCCGACCGCATCCACGCGCGCTCGCCTCGCGGTCAAGACCTACCTGAAAATGGTTCTCATTCTTTTAGTCAACCATTACGCCGAGTATCAAGGCACGGGGAGATATTCAACCGCAAACAGCGCGCCATCGAACACCTTCGCCCGATCTTCGAATTCCTCGAAGATCACTACGGCGAAGCGATCACCGTCCGAACCGCGGCCGCGATTGTCGGCCGCAGCAAGTCGGATTTCATGAGATTCTTCAAACAGGTAACCGGACAATCCTTCGTCGCTTACCTTAACCATTTTCGAATCGCCAAAGCTCAGGAGTTGCTCGCGAATACAGATAAATCGATTTCAGAGGTGAGCCAAGAGGTGGGCTTTTGCGATCAAAGCTATTTCGGTTTGATGTTCCGCAAACTCACCCACACAACGCCCCTTCACTATAAGAATCACCTTCGCAATTAGCGGCCGTCCATAGTTAAATGAAGCGTGCGGTCGATTCTCTCCCTAGATCTCTGTGTCTCAGTGGTGAAGGAACTGTTACTCACCACAGAGGCACAGAGAAGTCACAGAGGTTCACAGAGAAATCCACTATCGAGTTACACGCACGCTTCTGTTAACTACGTTCAACCGCCGAAGTCAATCCGGAGCACCTCAAAGGGAAGAAGATCAATCTCGAATCGGCTGCCGGAACTTTGCATCGGAGAGTCAGAAGAATGTGATGGCTCTCTAAAATCCTCCGGCGACAGAATCGCCGCTTCCGCATTCGTCTCATTCAAACGTCTGACACGCAACTGCTCGCCGAGGTTTTGAATAGTCACCGCTTGGGTTAGCGAAGTCATATTGGCAAGCACAACTCGTGTCTTACCATCTTTGTAAAGAGCAAAGCCGTCAACCTTCAGCGGCTCATCGGATTTTGTTGGAACCACCACGCCGCCCGCAAATTCGCCGAAGTCTGCGAGCACGTGATAAAGCGGAAAGACCGAGCCCGGCAGCGAACGAAATTGGTTTGGCCTCGGAGAACCCGTTTCCCTCTCCATCACGCCGCGCCAACCGCTTGTCTCATAATAGGTGACGCTATGAACGCCGCTCTCGGCCAGATATTTCAAGCTGCCTGCTGTCCACCCCGCGCCGAACAGCGACATCTGCCGCACATCTACCTCGTCGGGTAATTGATCCGTTGTTGGCTCAAGTGCCGGGTCATTCACGTTCGGATTAAATCGCGCCTTGAGGGTGACTGGACCAACCGCGAGCGGCACATCGCCGATGAATTGACGAGCGCTCACGACCGTCTCGGCTTGTGACTGTAGGTTCTCAACCAGCGTGGAGTTATCGAAAGCATGAACCTGCGGATTGATCGAGTAGCTTACAAAATCCATCAGAGATGTGACGGGACGCTCTCGATTCAGTTCAGTGAAATAACGGTTTGTGCCGCCGCCGATTTTGGCTGCCAGGTCGTAGCTTTCGAGATACCGCCGGGCGAGCTTGATCCATCGTTCACTTGTCACTTTCTCGCCACTATGAAAGACGAGCCAAGCCCCGACGGGCGGCTTTACCCCTTCGAGCACGCCGCTTAGTAACTGTAATTCTTCGTTACCCGCGTCGGAAAGAATCAACGCAATCTCCAGCCGTATACCGAGCGCCTGTGCTTCGGCGGTGGCCCGCCTTAAGCTCTGTTGATAATCAGCCCCGGCTAGATTCAGCTCCACACGCAAATGCGAAAGGTTCAACTGTCTGAGGCGTGACACTTCACGTTCGCTTAACGGCTGGACGTGACTGGCAACCCCCAACCCGACACGCGGAAGCGTAATGGAAGATGGTTTATCGACTGTAAAGCCAACTCTTGAGCGCGCAGACGACTTCGTGCGTTGTATAGGAATCTCCCCCGACTGCGAGAGCACAACCGACTGCGTGATGATCGTGCCCTGTTTGATTTCCACGGGGAACGGTCGGCTGAGCGGCGTGCAGTAAGTTTTATAAGAGGCGTCACTCCAGTTGCGCTGATCCTCCATCTCGAAGATGTCGCCCGCGAACTGAACTATGGCCGAGATACCGGGAACCACCTCGTGTGAGATAGCGCGTATGTTCGTGAACGGTTGGTGCGGTGAGATGTACTGAGGGAAGCGACCCTCGACCGCAGCACCATCGTCCGCCGATTCGATGATGCACGGCCGACCGGCACACCCCTCTATCGGATGCAGCACGCAGAATCCGATGCGATTGCGCAGAAAGGTTGAAAGAGCTTTCCCTTCCATCGTAAATGTAACTGTTCCCTGTGCATCACCTTTGATTGTACCTCTCCAACGAAACTCGACCTCACGCAACTTATGCTCGGCTTCGTAAGTGATATGAAATGATTCGTCGTCAGACTCAATTCGCAGATCAGAGATAAGGGGAACCACTATGTCCCAGTTGTGATCGCGGACGGCCACGTACACACGACGTAGAATCTCGCGCTCACCGAGTCGTATGTAGCGCACCGACCCATCTTCAAAGATCAATGATAAAGGGCCAGCCTGAAGCATCCTTTGTTCAGGAAGCGGCTGATCTGTTCCGTGGTAGAGAACTGTTAGCGGCAAACGTTCCATAGAAGCCTCGGCACGATAAAGAAAGCAAAAGGACAATGGTTCTTGAGTTTAGTCGGTAGTGCGTCTAGTAAATCCAAAGTTCATATCTAAATCAGAACATCTGCCCCCTCTCCCGTGGCACATGATGTGCACTACTTATCACCGGCAAGCACGGAGCTTACCAAAGCCTGTGACCCCGCCGCCATCACTCCTCTGAGCGTGGCCTGCCGCTGCGCCAGTCTCCTACCGAGCATCCCAGCCTATCCTCCTACCTTATACGTGAACCCGGCCTAATCCGCCGGGTTCTCCTGCGTTTACAGGCTCTTTCCTGAAGGAAGATGAGCAGTATGCGTCCGCTCACTCGCAAGCAGAAAGCTGTCGTGCGTCAAATTGACAGCATGGGTTGAGGGCGGGTACGGCAAAGTTTGTTACTCCGGAAGTGACGTTTTATGGCTCTCCCGAGTTATTGGTGGCGTTGGAAAGATTAGGGGCGTGCCGCCTCAATGGCCGGCACGCCCCCAATCGCGGTCGCTGCCGCTCAGGCTCGCAACAGCGCGCTCCGCTAGGGCAGTACCTTAACGTAGCCGTACATGCCCTCTTGGAAGTGCGGCAGTACCCCGCAGATCACCAGATAGGTTCCCGGCTCGGCGAAGTGCACCACCTCGACGCGGTCAATTACCGGCAGCAGCACTCTCGGATCCGGCCCTCTGTAGATCCTCCTGTTCGGGTCGGCGATCAGCGGCACCTGCGGAAGCGGGGGCGGCGGCGGCGGGGCGATCAGGCTCGTGTTGATGTCCTCGGGTTTCGTTCCGTCGTCGTAGATAAGCACTTGATGCAGGCCTGCGATGATGAAGTTCACCGTGCCGCCAGCCCTGATCCTAGCTACCTGGGGCACCAACACGTGGTGGTTAGCGGGGGGCGGTGACACGTTCGGGAATCTGTCGAGCGGCGGCGTCGTCATCCACGCGCCGAAGCTGACGGTGGCGCTGCTTAAAGGGCCGCTTTCGGCTCGCGCCGTGCCGGCGGTTGTATTGTGGGTGTGTTGACCGTGGGCCACCACGAGGTAAGTGGTCACCGCGACGGCGAGGACGGCTGCGGAGCAAAGGATCGTGAGGCGTAAGCGTTTCGTCATCTTGATTTTCCTCTTTTCAAGTTGGGGTTGCGTGTTGTCTCCAAGCATTCCGCTGCGAAATAGCTGTGGCAGTTCCCCTATGGCATTTCCGTCGCGGAATAGCGAACCGGGGAAGGGCGAGCACCCGAAGGGGTGACCGGATGTGGCGCGGCGAGGGATGGACGGCGCGCTTATATACCAGCGCCAGCGGTGAGTCAAGGTCTCCACGGCGACGCGAATGCTCCAGAGCCTAAAATAGAGACACGGCAGCCCGCGTCACCAAAAGTGCGGAAGGATCGTTTTATGTTGAGCTTCCCTTCTGCTCGCGGTCATCGCTTTGCTCACCCCACCAGGCACAAATACTTCCATAAGCGATAGCGAAATAATCTCGGCACGGTGTACCACGTCAGATGCCATCCCTCGCCTGTCAACCACCACGACCAGCAGCTCCAGTGACCACGAGAGGCAGCGTGATAATCGTAGATCTCAATTCCTTCTCCTTGCCAAGCGCGCTTCGCCGTGAGATGCGCACGGATGCCTTCAAAGTCTGACATGACGAGGACGACCGTCTTGAAGCGATGCTGCCGGATAATTGGTAAAGCAAACTCGGCGTTCTCGGCCGTGTTCGTTGCTCGGTCTTCAATTAGAATACGTTCGGGGGGAGCACCTCGCTCAATCAGTTTCACACGGAACCACTCGGCCTCCGTCATGTTTGCACCGGGCACAACAACGCCGCCGCTCACGATGATGTAATGCACCATCCCGCGATGAAAGAGGTGGGCGGCTGTCTCCCAGCGCGTTTGTGCTTTCCAAGCTAAGCCTGTCCCAAACACGAGGGCGACATCGGCTGTATCAGAAGGCAGGCGGCGTCTATCAAGAAAGTGGCCGAGCAAGATTAGCAGCAGAATGATGGAACCGATCAAACCAACTACACAGATGAACATCCAGCCCACCACTCCCAAAACTTTTATTCATCACTTCGTGGTCATCGCTTGACGATACAAGTTGTATAACTCAACGAGCCGGTCGGCGGAAGACGGATCGCTGCGGGCGAGCAGCGTAATCATGTCGTCGCGATTCGCGAGCACCGCACGCAGGTTGTTTTGCTGTGATTGGCTGTAGGCTGAATTGCTTCCGCGCTCGATTTCACTGCGCAAATTTGTAAAGAACTCGCTTGCCGCTTGGCGCGATGGTTCATACTCGCCGCGTCTGGCATCGATCACCGCGTTAGCCAATGTGTTCTGCACTTGACTCGTGCGTAAGATGGCGCGCGTCGCGTCAAGCTCGCGCGCATGTTCGCGCGCTGTGAGCCACATCGGCACCAGTCCCAACAGAAACACGGTGAGGAGCACGCCCGCATAAACCCCCGTGCGCCTCAACCATGAGTTTGATCCCGCTGATTTGCTCTCTGTAATTCGACTGTGTTTCGCTTCGCTCATTTGAATGATCCTCCAATATGTTTGAGGTCGTGGCTCACTCTCGTTGATAAAATTTAACGTGGGATTTGGAAATCATGTCGGGTTACTCGCGTTCGCTTGAAGCGAGCAAGCCCGAAGGCACTAATAGTTCACCGCTTTGCGGATCGATCAAGCCGTTGTTTTCCTCCTCGATGCTCGTCGCCTGCGTGTAGACGTCACCGGCCAACGGGCGCTGCCGCAGTTCACGTTTAAACTGGCGAATACGCTCAGCCTTCGCCGCGGTCTCTTCCGGCCCGCCGTAGTCTGTAAAGCCGAAGCCGCCCCACTCGCTGACGACCAGCGGCACCTGCCCGCGGTAAAAGAACGGATCGCCGACCACTAGGGGACGCGCCGCCACGCCTTCGTTCTCTCCGCGCGTGAGACGGTCAAGCACCCCTCGCCAGCTTTCAACATCCGGCGTGTAGAGATGCGCTGTCAGCAGATCGGACTTTAATTTGCCCTCTCTGGAGATGTGGTGCCAACCATCGTTATCAACCACCAACACCTGCGGATAGTTCAGCCGCATATACTCATAGGTGCGAACGATGTAGTCGCGTGTCTCGCTGTTAGTCGCGATGTCCTGCGCGCCCCAATCTTCGTTGTACAAACTCCAGATCACCACCGAGGGGTGTGAGCCGATGAAGAGCAGCAAACGCTGAAGTTCCGCCCAGTGGTTATCGCGGCTGCGCTGGCTGGAACTATGCGGACTCGGCACTTCCACCCACAGCAACATCCCCATTTCATCCGCAAGATCGTAGATGCGCGGGTCGATTCCGCTGATGTGCACGCGCACCAGGTTGCACCCCAAACATTTCATCGCGCTCATGTGCCGTCGCATCTCGTCGAATGAAGCCGTGCCGGGTTGATACAGGATGCCGTCTAAATAGAGTTGTTTGCTGTTGAGATAGACAAAGCGTCCGCGCGCTTCGATTTTGCGTAGCCCGAAGTGCGTTTCGATTTGTGCCGCGCGGCCGCGCGAGTCTGTGAGCTGGGCCACGAGTTGGTATAAGTTAGGTTCCTCGGGAGACCACAACTCGGCGCCGGGAACCTCCATCACGAGGCGCTGCCTTTTCTCTCCGAACTCGCGGCGCAGAGTAAACTCGGAAGTGGCTAAAGGCTCTACGCCACCACGCGCCGCGACAGTGAGGCGCACGGTGTAGATACCCGGATCGTGTATGCGCGTCGTAACATCAAATCTGACAAGGCGGTCTTCAACTGCACTTACCACGCCCAAGCGCGAACGCAGTCGGTTGCGCTCGACGGGTTCAAGCCACACGCTTCTGATTGCTCCCGTGTAAGTTTGATACCAGATGCCACCCTGTTTGTAGACGTTCGATTGCTGCTTACCGCGCGGGATTTCGGCGTCCAAAGAATCACTGATACGCACCGTCAAGCAATTCACGGGTTGAAGGTGTTCGGGCGGCAGTTCGTAGCTGAAAGACGTGTACTCACCAAGGTGAATCTCCTCGCCTTCGATGGTGCGAAGCGGGCGGCCGTTGAGCCAGACGCGCGTCTCATAGCCGCACGCGCCAAAGGTTAATTGCAGCAAACAGTCTCCGCACTGGTTCAGCCACTCCGGCAGTGTGAACTCTCGCTCGTACCAAGCGACGACCTTGTCTTGCCAGGCGGGTGTGTGTTGTTGGGCATCTTTGGCGGCGGCCATGTGCGCTTCAATCGAGCCGGGCCAGGTGGCGGTGCGGCTGTAGTCATGAGCTACGTACCAGCTTTCGCGCAAACCGCGATCTTCGAGGTCAACGTCGAAGCGCCATTCGCCGTCGAGCAATTGATAGACGTTGCGGCGTATGACGGAGCGCGGCAGCGGATTGAGAGAGTTCATGTACCCTTCAACAGCACGCGCCTCCTCTTGATCATGTGTGAAACCGAAATCCTTGTTTGTTGTTAACGTATCCATCTTGTACTTGTACCTACTTGGAGCATTGCCGAAAATGTTCTACGGCGATTGAAGATAGTTACAGACAGATAGCGTCCG
>JACCTF010000500.1 GCA_013812565.1 Pyrinomonadaceae bacterium
ATTCGCACCCCCATGAACGGCGTCATCGGCATGACCGGCCTCCTCCTCGACACCGACCTGACCGCCGAGCAGAGAGACTTTACCGAGACCATCAACTCAAGCGCCGATTCCTTGATGACCGTCATCAACGACATCCTCGACTTCTCCAAGATCGAGGCGGGTAAACTTCATTTCGAGAAGCTCGACTTTGATCTGCTCCCGGCGGTCGAAGGCCCCCTCGAACTTCTCGCCGAACGCGCGCAGGCCAAAGGCATCGAGATCGCTTCCCTGATCGAGAGCGACGTGCCGCTCAACCTGCGCGGCGACGCCGGACGCTTGCGCCAAGTCTTGACTAATCTACTGGGCAACGCCGTGAAGTTCACCGAACGCGGCGAAGTGATCTTGCGCGTGACACAGGAGAGCAACACCGATAGCCACGCGATGTAGCGTTTCGCCATCAGCGACACCGGCATCGGTATCAGCCCAGAAGCACAGCGCAACCTCTTTCAGGCTTTTGTGCAGGCTGACGGCTCGACGACGCGCAAGTACGGCGGCACGGGACTCGGCCTCGCCATCTCGAAACAACTCGTCGAACTGATGGGTGGAGAGATTGGAGTCGAGAGTGCGGCGGACGTAGGCTCGACCTTCTGGTTCACCGCGCGCCTTGAGAAACAGACATCCGGACAAGCCAGAGTATCGCTGACGAAAGCGCATCTTGAAGGCGCACGCGTGCTCGTCGTTGACGACAACCCGACCAACCGCCGAATCGTGGAGTACCAACTTTCGTCGTGGGGCATGCAGTCAATGTGCGTGGAGAGCGGGGCAGAGGCCTTAACAATTCTGCGCGACGAGGCTGCCGCCGGAACGCCCTTTGATCTGGCGATTCTCGACATGCAGATGCCGGAGATGGACGGGATGATGCTGGCCCGCGCGATCAAAAGCGACCCTGCCATCAGCGCCATACCTTTGCTGATGCTAAGCTCGCTCGGCCAGCGTGAGGATAGCGAAATCTTGCGCAGGGCAGGGATTGCCAGATGCCTCACCAAACCCGTGAAGCAGTCGCAGCTCTTCGACTCGCTGGCGATCATCATGGCCGATGAAGCAGATGCCTTGCATGGTGCGGGCGCAGCAATCGTGCCTGCAGATAAGCAAGCGGCGCGACCTGTGCCCTCCGATCAGTCACTCCCTGAGAACGAGCTCAAACACCTGCGCATCCTGCTGGCCGAAGACAACGCGGTCAACCAGAAAGTCGCCCTCAGCCAACTGCGCAAGCTCGGCTACACTTGTGATACGGTCGTCAACGGCCTCGAAGCTCTTGATGCGCTTGCAACTACTGCATACCCCATCGTGCTGATGGATTACCAGATGCCTTTGATGGACGGCTACGAAGCTACGGCAGAGATTCGCCGCCGCGAGGAAGGTTCAGCCCACCGCACGGTCATCATCGCGATAACGGCGCACGCCCTGCAAGGCGAACGCGAGAAGTGTTTGGCCGCAGGGATGGACGATTATTTGAGCAAGCCGGTCAAGGCCGATGAACTCTCAGCAGTGTTGGAACGGTGGATTACGCGCCCCACTCAACCGGAGGAGACTATTGGGCCGAACGCAGCTTCCTCGACGGCGGAGGGAGAGGTTATTGACCCGTTGGTGCTGGAAAGTTTTCGTGAGTTGCAGGAGGAAGGCGAGCCGGACCTCGTCAGTGAACTGCTCGAATTGTACCTCAGTGACACACATGCGCGGTTCACGGAGATGCGCTCGGCGATGAAGGAGCAGGACGCGCAGACATTACTGCGGGTGGCGCACAGCCTCAAGGGCAGCAGCGGCACCCTTGGCATCCGGCGGATGGCGGCGTTGTGCGCGGAGTTGGAAGAGATGCTCCACGATGGCGCGTTGGATGGAGTCGGGGCAGTCGTGGCCGGACTCGAAGCAGAGTTAGAGCGCGTCATGGAGGCGCTCGCGGGCGAGAGGCAAACGGTGAGTCAATGAAAATATTAATTGCCGAAGATGACTTGGTCTCCCGCCGCGTGCTTCAGACCACGCTCGTTAAATGGGGACATGACGTGGTCGTCGCCAGTGACGGCGATGAGGCGTTGGCCGCGCTCGAATGTGCGGACGCGCCGCCGCTCGCCATCCTCGACTGGATGATGCCGGGCATGGACGGCGTCGAAGTGTGCCGGAGAGCGCGCCGGTCGCACAGTGCTACGCCGACTTACATCATCCTGCTGACGGCCAAGACGGAGAAAGAAGATGTCGTGGCAGGGCTTGAGGCCGGGGCCGACGATTATCTCACCAAGCCTTTCGTGCGCGCTGAATTGCACGCCCGCATCGAGGTCGGTGCGCGCATCATCAAACTACAAAAGGGACTGGCGGATCGTGTTGAAGAACTGAATCAGGCTCTCGTCGAGCGGGAACGGGCAGCCGATTCGCTGCGTGCGAGTGAAAGTCGTTACCGTCATCTGGTCGAACATAGCCAGGGACTTATCTGCACGCAAGACCTCGCGGGGACGCTGCTCTCGGTCAACCCTGCGGTGGCACGCCTCCTCGGCTATCAGCCTCACGAAATGGTTGGCCGAAGTTTGTGCGAGTTCGTCGCGCCATCTCAACGCCACCTCTTCAATTTGTATCTGGAACGAATCAGACAGCATACAACTGTCAGCGGCCTGTTACATATCGTCACGAAATCCGGCGTTGAACGCATCTGGCAGTACGATAATGTACGATACGAAGATGCGGGCCAGGAGCCATACATGCTCGGCCACGCACAGGACGTGACTGAACTCAAGCAGGCTGAAGCGGCGATGCGCGATCTCTCACTGACGGACGAACTTACGGGACTCTATAACCTGCGCGGCTTCCTCGCTTTGGCCGAACAGCAATTGAAGGCGGCACGACGAAGAGGGCAAGCCTTCTCACTCATCTATGCGGATATGGACGGCCTGAAGCACATCAATGACACCTACGGCCATCAAGAAGGGTCGCAAGCCATCAAACGACTCGCGGAGCTTCTCAGAAAAAGTTTTCGTGAAGTTGATATTATCGCGCGCATTGGCGGAGATGAATTTACGATCCTGGTGGCTGATACAACTCCCAACACTATTGAGATTCCTCTCGCTCGTTTGCAGGAAAATCTGCGGCACTACAACACGCAAGAGTTACACGCTTACCAACTCTCTTTGAGTGTCGGCGCGATCTGCGTCAATCTTGGTGACGATTCTTCCATTCAAGACCTGATGATTAAAGCGGATCAAGCGATGTACGAGAATAAAAAACGAAACCGTCAATCCTCTTTATTGACCGGTGAGAGAGGCGAACATCATTTCGCGCAGGTTTAGCAGTTTGCAGAACATGAGTTACGAGGGGCATAACGAATGAAAGTCTTAATTGCCGAAGATGACCCGGTCTTCCGCCACGTGCTCGCAACGACGCTCGTCAAGTTTGGCTATGAAGTGGTTGTCGCTGCCGATGGCGCAGAGGCGTTGGCCGCGCTTGAGCGGGAGGACGCCCCGCCGTTGGTCATCCTCGATTGGATGATGCCTGGCATGGACGGCGTCGAAGTTTGTAGCCGCGTTCGCAGTCTTCCGACCGCGACCCCACCTTATCTCATTCTACTGACGGGCAAGAGCGGCAAAGAGGATGTGGTCGCCGGGCTTGATGCCGGAGCCAATGATTATCTGACGAAGCCTTTCAACCGTGCGGAACTGCGCGCCCGCGTGCAGGTCGGCGCGCATGTTTTGGAGTTACAAGGAAACCTCGCCGCGCGCGTGCGCGAACTCGAAGACGCTCTCTCGCAGGTCAAGCAACTTCAGGGCCTGCTATCAATCTGCTCGTATTGTAAGAAAATTCGGGACGAGCAGAACTACTGGCACCGGGTCGAGAGCTACATCAGTCAACATGCGGAAGTAGAATTCAGCCACGGCATCTGTCCGGCTTGCTACACGGAGGTCGTTCAACCGCAGCTTGACCAACTAAGCCTTATGGGGGAACCACAAAGCAGAGAAGACATAATCAAATGAGAGATACAAGAACGCCGGAGCGAACTACTCAAGCCCCAAGGCGTATCCTGGTCGCGGAAGACGATGCGGTGATCATGCGCATGGTGACGGCCATCCTGGAAAAGGAAGGCTACCGGGTGGTGCCTGCCTGCGATGGGCGCGAGGCCTATAGAATTCTACACGCCGATGCCGATTTTGAGGCGGCGATATTCGACATGAATATGCC
>JACCTF010000529.1 GCA_013812565.1 Pyrinomonadaceae bacterium
CTTACCATCAAAGCATTAAACCGCTCAGGATCGCACACCGTTAGTATTTCCCGCCGCTTCGCTAACGAGGACGAAGAAAAACTGGTGCGTATCGCCGAAGCAGTTTACCCAGCTCGCTCTGAAGTCACCCAGAAGGACGACCCCATTAGGAAAACTGAAGCGGGCGTGAGTAAGGAGCGCCTGTGGTGGTGCAAGGAGTTCGACGGCGTCCGCATCCCGTATGCCATTACAAAGAGCGCTGTCGCTTATTACCTGGAGGTGTCTAAAGAGTTCGAAAAGAAAAAGCCGAGAGAACCCTTCTGGAGTAACATGAAGAGTAGCAGTCTGATGTACTCTGCTAGTATTACGCGCAAGGAAAGTTATCAAACGGGTGAAGTTACGCGCAAGGACGTTTATGTGGTCTCCATGAAGCTAGGATGGTCACAGTACTGCGGCATGCGGTGCGCAATGGCGTTCGAGAAGTCGCGAACCATCATCCTCGACGAGAAGGGTGAAGTGTTAGCTGTCGAAGGGGATGGTTGCGCGCGTTCCAAAGTGAGTTAGGCAATCTAACAACACATCTGAGCTGGACGGCATGCACCCGACCGCGAATCAGCGTACCTCTTATCGAGAACTTGTCCGTAGCTTTACGAGGCGGGATCAGCTCGAAGGCTATGCTACATAACCCCGAGGGCCGTTGACCGAAGATGGGCCTGCTCCGCTGCACGCAGAAAGTACTCACCGAAGTCGGGATCAAAGCCGCTTCGCTCCATGAGGGTGACGACCCGGCGGAGGAGCTCGCCCTGTGGTACTCCAACCTCATCCACCTGGCCCGCAAGAAGACTCTGATCTTCACCAACCCGGCGACATGCTTCTCGCTCGTCGTCCCCGCCGTCAGGCGGGCGGAGGTGAAGGACCTGCCGACGGTCTTCGTCAACGCCCTTGCCTCGGCGCTCAGGTTCGAGGGAGTAGCGGATGAGACTGCCGCGAGAGTAGTCTCGCTGTTCGAGGTGACGCACATCGGTAAGACGAAAGACCGACGGCCTCTCGGCGTGATGAACGACCTGGCGAAACACATTGAGGCCCACCTCTACTATGATTACGCTGGGGATCCGTCGCTCATGGACGGGCGGCTCCTCAAGAAGTTGAACCGGATTCCTTGGTCAGGACTCAAGTTCCAGACGGGCGCTGAACAGTTGGGGCACGTCCTCAGAGAGCGGTACGGGTGGGAGGGGCGGTTCGCAAGGTAAGCGGCTGCAGCACCATAGTGTTCACGCAACGGGATCGGGCTCAATCGGATGCGCCTACCCCGCGTGAGCCATAACGCACCCTCTACTTGCTTGGCACCTGATCCGATCTCTTCAAGTTGTAGCGCAACTTTCCACTTGCGCTGCCGCACATAAGCGTGCGTGGCTTTAAGCCGCATGGGCCATGTCTGCTGGTCGTTGGGCGAGAGGTGGGCGTAGATTCCAACGCGTATAAGTTCTTCGTAGACGTGTCAAAAAACCCTCTTAAAGTGGATGCTAAGACACTAGGATTTTTGAGATGTTTTTGCGCCGAAAGCAAGGCGTCAAGAAGCTATAGTTTATTGACACCTTCAGTATAGCAGAGCCACAGAAATGGGCTAGTGGAACCTGGCGGAAGTAGCTTCTCGCTGCGGGCAGCCAGGGGGCGCCCTGTATAAGTCCACTTGAAGGGCTTTAATTAGTAACCCTTTGGTCTGACAATCACCGGAAGCCTCTCAGCAGCACCACATCATTGGTCACATCCCCACGCGCAATCGCCAGTTGCTTGCCATCCCCTGACCAATCAAAACCAAATATCCGATCAGCTGTGAAGTCGGTAAGCTGTTGTGGCGCTCCGCCATCGACGGGTTGGCCCCAGATGTTCGAGACGCCCCGTTGCGTGTCGATGTAATCAAGCGCGCCCCCGTCCGGCGTCCAACGAAATATCCCGCTGCCAGTCGGTAGATCAAACACCCTGACGGGCTGCCCACCCTCGAATGGGACGATTGCTATTTTGTTGGGCGATGTCGGCTCATCCCGATAGAGACATGCGACACTCTTGCCATCTGGCGAGATGGCCGGCATTGAAGAATACTTATCAGTCAGTTGCACAGGCTCACCGCCATCAATCGCCACCTTCCACAGCGTCGGTTTGCCGGAATTAAAAGACGTGTAGATTACCCAACTCCCATCCGGCGAAGGGTACTGGAAGCTAGAGCCGGCGTCGGTTAATTGTTTGAGATTACCCCCATCAATATCCATCCTCCAGACACTAACATCGCGCCCCCGGTTGGAGGAGAACACAACGTAGCGGCCATCGGGTGAAACTGTCGGATAAAAGTTATAGTCACCATCAACCGTCAATTGCTTTTGGTTTTTCCCGTCCGCTCCCATAATCCAGATATCTGAACGGCCACTCGCATTTGATTGATATACGACTCGGCCATCGGGCGTCCATGACAGATTGTAATAGTTCAACTTGCCAAAGGTGGTCTGCTGAGCGCGGCGCGCCTTACCGCCCGGCGCAATCCAGATGTTTGAAACTTGCTCAGCCTGCACTGTGACCATGGCGTTAGAGTCAGTGCTCAGGCTGACGCCGAGATAACGATCCAAGTCGTTAGTAATTCGCCGCGTCTCACCGCCGGGATAAGAGACTTGCCAGATTTGATTCCAAGTTGACTGCTGCTCTCGCGCAGCCATCACCAGCCCGCTGCCATCTGAGAACCACGCTATCCGTCCAACATTCCACCATCTTTGCGAGGAGATCGGTCTGACCGCTCCATCCGTAACGCCCACTTCAGCCACATTCATGTATGAGGCGTCGGAATCAATTCCGACAGGGCAGGCGATTACTTTTCCATCAGGCGACCACGTTGGCCCACCAGGATGGAAAAAGAAGCGGTCATGGTCAGAGTCCTTGCCCGGGGCAAGCTGCTGCTCGCGGCTGCCATCGGCGTTTGCCACCATCAACGCGCCAAATCCCTGGCCCGGATAGTTGCGCACAAAGGCGATTTGCCTGCCATCAGGAGAAAGCGTGATGGGGCTGTCAACCCCGTCAAGCAGCTTTTTCGGGGGAGCGCCGCCGAGCGCGGGCACCCGGTAGAGCGCCGCGTCCGGCCCGTCCGGTTTCCGCATGACACAGTAGATGTAACTGCCATCGGGCGAGAAAGTCAGACCCTGATACCGAACCTCGGCTGGCGGGATGACCTCGACGTTGCTTGCGGGGATGATGTGACTCATCCAGAGGCTCTGCAGTCCCGCCTCATCAAGCACATACGCGAAGTATTTGCCGTCCGGAGAAATAGCTGCAGCAGTGGCTCTGCCGGTGGAAGTAAGCCTCGTGAACGTCGTCGTTTGAAAAGACGCAGCGGGCTTGATCCGGGGTTGATTCTGAATGACGAATCGGTACAGCCCGAAGGCGAAGCTTGCGACCGCGATGACGAGCATCGCGATAGCGAGCGCCGCGCCGTGTCTGTGCCGTTCGATCTTGTTGGTGATAGGACGGGCGGTCGCCGAGCTTTTATCCGGGGTTGTCGTCTCGAATGGGGATGCTGATGGCGGGCGTGCTGCTTTTACTTCGTCGGTGCGTACGGCTGGCTCTTTGGCAAGTGAGACGACGGTCTGCCCGTTGCCTCTTGCAACAGAAGTTGCACCGCTTAAACGGATTTGTTCCATGCCATCTTGATTGCTCCTGCCTTCCGGCACGGAGATTTGTGCCGTGGTGTGCTGTTCCACCGCCGCGTGGGCGTCTGCATCCAGCACCTCCCGCACAGGTGCGACAAAGCGGTAGCCGCGCTTCGGCACCGTCTCGATGTACTTGTGTTCATGATGAACGTCCCCGAGTGCCTTGCGCAGCGCGAAGATGTTGACACTGAGGTTGCCTTCCTCGACAAACGAGTCGGGCCAGATCGCCTTCAACAGCTCATCCTTCATCACAAGGTGCCCGCTGTGCCGCACCAGCACCACCAACGTCTCGAAGAGCTTCGGGGCAAGCGGCACCGGCTCGCCGTCGCGCGTCAGCAGATTCTCCGCAGGGCACAGACGGAAGGGGCCGAACTCGTAGAAGTGGTTGCAATCCTGGCTCATAGGTGTCTTAAGAATTTCTTAAGGACTCGAAGCACGTGCCGAGAGCACTCTCCAGCCTGTTCAGAAAAGAGGACGAACTTGGTTGGCGTTAAAGCAGCAGCCGCACACGATGTGGCGCATTGTAAGGCATGGTGGGTGGAGCGGGCAAAGGATCGCGAAACCATTTAACGATCAAACGATGATTAACAAACGCAACCGTGCGCAGGCGAGACACCTCAGTAGCGGATCAACATTGACCAGCACCCAAACTGAGCAAAGTACTTTGCTTTACTGCTTTCACTGAGGGAGATCGACTTACGTAAACGATCGGTCACACAGGAGTGGAGTCGTGCGGCCTCCATCCACTGTGACACGCTTGCTATCGAAAAGCGGTGCTACTGCTTTTCCAGGTCGAAGTGTGTCTGCAGCGGCAGAGGGATTACCGTTTAGAACTTCCTAACTGCCTAGATTAGGACATAAATGAAGCTTACAGG
>JACCTF010000562.1 GCA_013812565.1 Pyrinomonadaceae bacterium
TATCACTTAATCGGGATCTGCGGAACGGCGATGGCTTCGCTCGCTGGAATGCTCCAGGCGCGGGGGCATCTGGTCACGGGCTCGGATGAGAATGTTTATCCGCCGATGTCCACGATGCTTGAATCGCTTGGCATCGCGGTGAGGCAGGGCTATGAGGCAGCGCACCTTGTGCCCGCTCCCGACTGCGTTGTTATCGGTAATGCTCTTTCGCGCGGCAACCCGGAAATAGAGGAGACTTTGAATCGCAAGCTTCTCTACCGCTCGCAGGCCGAAGTGGTTAAAGAGGAGTTCATTCGCCGTCGCCGCTCGCTTGTCGTCGCCGGGACTCACGGCAAAACGACGACCACCAGCATCGCCGCGTGGGTGATAGAGCGCGGCGGTCTTGATCCCGGTTTTCTTGTCGGCGGCATTGTGCAAAACTTCAACGCTAGCTTCCGCATTACCCCAAGCGACTACTTTGTTATTGAGGGCGATGAATATGACACGGCCTATTTCGATAAAGGCCCGAAGTTTATGCATTACCTGCCGGAGACAGCAATTATCGGTAACATCGAATTTGATCATGCCGATATTTACGCCGACTTGGAGGCGATCAAAACAGCTTTCCGCCGTTTCATTAACCTGGTGCCCGGCAACGGCTGTCTCATCGCCGGATGGGATAGCCCACACGTGCGCAAGGTAGTGGCCGAGATGACGGGCAAGCTTCACACACGACTTGAAACTTTTGGCACCTCTGAGGAAGCTTCGTGGCAAGCGCGCGACATAGATTTCACGGGAGAGATGACGGGCTTTCGCGTTTTTCGCGAAGGTCATGAGTGGGCTCGGTTCCAAACGCCGCTTATCGGCGACTTTAATGTTCGCAACTGTCTGGCGGTGATTATCGCCGCCGATGCGTGGGGCGTGGAACAAGCGGCAATTGCGGATGCGCTGGCAACTTTCAAGAGCGTGCGGCGGCGGATGGAGGTGCGCGGGCGGGAGCGCGGCGTGACAGTGATCGATGATTTCGCGCACCACCCGACGGCGGTACGCGAAACCCTTCAGGCTCTACGTGCAAAGTACACAAGCTCACGACTTGTCGCCGTCTTTGAACCGCGCTCGTGGTCGTCGCGTCTCGGAATTTTTCAACAAGACTACGCGGACGCTTTAGCAGTAGCCGATTACATTATCGTCGCTAGTGTTTTCAATGCGCAAAAACTTTCCCAGACAGCGCCTGTCCTTGACACCACCCAGATTGTCAAAGAAATCTCCGCCGCAGAGGGCAAACCGGCCTTCTCAATCGACGGCGTCGATGAGATAGTTCACCACCTAACGTCGAGGCTTCAGGCTGGTGATGTCGTCGCGATCATGTCCAACGGCGGCTTCGGCGGGATTCACGAGAAACTGCTCACCGCATTAAGGCAGTAAGCAGTAGGCAAGCGTTGAGGGGATGTCGTTGGGTGTCAAGTTTACATTTCATCTGAGGGCTCTAGAAACTCCGGGCTGCTTTCTGCTTTCTGCCTTCTGTTCTCTCTCCTTCCACACTTTCACGAAACATTCGTAACGTTGATGAAGATGCGAGCGAGTAGAAGACCCTCAGGCGCAGCAAGCGCCGGAGGTTTTGCGCGCCGTGAAAAAGTTTTCAATGTTCGAATATGCTCTGAAGATCGCTGATGCTTCTCCTTGCGAAGACATGGGTCATTTTCCAAACATCTCCCGCAGAGACTTCGACGAGCGCACGACATTTAAATTCAAATCACATGTTCCGTGTCTTGAGTACGTCAGCTTATTGATTGAAAACGCCATACTGCTAAGGACGAACCGCGCCGGACGGGTCTATGCCGCTTTCCAGAAGCTATCGCGCATGGAGCCGATTGTTGATCGGTATTCGCGGATCGCGGACGTTTCAGAGCGTGTCTATATATTTGGTGAAGCTGACTGGAAGCCGCCCCGCCATCCGCACATGCAATTTATTCCATTGTTCCCAGGTTCACTTCTCTCGCGCGAGTGGTTTGTAATTGCCAATTCTTCGACGCTGCGGGTTGCGCTCGTCGCTTTGGATCAAGAAGGCTTTACCCGACCGGTGCTTGAAGAAAGAACCTTTCTCGCCTTCAAGTCGAGCGATCCCGCAGTGGTCACACACCTGGCCGCGGCCGCCGAAAATCTGATCGACACGTCGCTCGCTGCCTGAAGCAAGTCAGACAATCAAACAACCAAGCTATGCGTTCTTGAACCGACAGCAGGGGCGCAAAATTTATCTTTAACACAGCTCAAGGACAGTCTAGGGT
>JACCTF010000566.1 GCA_013812565.1 Pyrinomonadaceae bacterium
GGTTTATATTGATTCTTGAGTCCCATGCAATCGGCCTTATGCTATAGAATTCAAGAATAAGGATGAGCCATGAATTACACGAATGAACAGTTTGACCGAGAGCGCATCTCATCACATGATGACCAAAGTTGAAACTCTGTTTGCTGGTAGCGGTTTAATTCGTGTTGCTTCTCGGTTTATTCGTGGCTGAACTATTTTCTTGAACAGTATATCTATGGTAAACCAGGGTCGCGAATGGTACTTCTGCTTAAAGGTAACAGGCTGATTGCAACAGAGGCGATGACGGCCAATGTGCTGATGCGCTTAGTAAGCTTGGCGGTTCGCCGTCCGTTGTGCATCAACGGAGAGGAAGTGTCAGCTTATGACTTGGAGCGGTTGGCTGAAGAGGCAAAGCGGACTGGCCGTCCCGTTCAGTTCGGTGATCCAGCTTCCGCCGCTCGTCATCTACCGCAAAGTCGTTCACCTCGTAGTGTGGCTCAACTCGCGGATGTCTCCGTGCACATAGAACCGTCTGGTGACATGGTGCAAAAGGGAGATGCGAAAACCATTGAGAGCAAGTTCAGGCACACGCACCAGGCGAAGGTGCTGGCTCACCTAACCGCAAAACTATTCGATCTCCAACATCTTTCGGAGCAGGCGGAAGTCACGAAGCGTCTGCGGAGCTTTCTCAAGGTGGAAGAAGCGCGGCTTCGCATTGCGCGTCGGCTAGGAGCACAAGGACAGTGGACTGCGGCGGCGCGTAGTTTCGTATTTGATGCGCTCATTGCTCATATCTTCAAGGCAGTCGCGGATGGGCCGGGCGCAGATGGTGAAGCGTCGTGCGCAATCGTCGCACTTGGCGGGTATGGTCGGCGCGAACTGGCTCCCTTCTCCGACATCGACCTGTTGTTTCTCCACACCAACCACGCTCCGGCCGCAACGCGCGAGATGATCGAACGCATTCAGCATCTTTTGTGGGATGCGAGCTTAAACGTCGGGCACCGTTATCACACAATCGCGGAATGCGTATCGGCCGCGCGTATCGATGCTCATTTGCAGACGGCGCTTGTCACCGCGCGATTAGTGGCCGGTGATGCAACATTATTTGAACGCTTGAGCGCGGCACTCAAGCGCGAGCGGCGGCGCAACGCTCAGTCTTTGCTGGAGACCGTGCGTTCTTCTCATGAAGATCGACACCAGCAGTACGGCCGAGCGATCTATCTTCAAGAACCGAATGTTAAGGAGAGCGTCGGAGGGTTGCGCGATCTGCACACGGCTTTGTGGGCGGCGAGCGCGCGGTATGATTGCCGTACGCTCGCAGAGTTACGCACGCAAGGGTTCATTTCCGAAGACGAGTACCGGCGAGCCGAAGGGTCTTACGATTTCTTGCTGCGCGTGCGGCAGGAGGCGCACTGGTTGACGAATCGTAAGACGGATCGTCTGGCCCTCGATTTACAACCCACGCTTGCCGAAGAGTTCGGCTATAAAGCATCACCGCACATCGAAGCATCCGAGAGCTTTATGCGTGACTATTACGCACGCGCTCGTGAGCTTCATCTGTTTAGTGAATCGCTGCTCGCCCGCGCGAGCGAATCTGCAGAGCCGACGGCGGGCGCGGCGCGCTCGTTTGATTTGCTGCGCCGTGAGCGGCGCGGCGAGGTGTTTTGGATTAAGAACAAGCAGTTGCAATTAGAGGGTGATGCCCGCCTCTTTATGCAGAATCCGCTGCTCATCTTCGAAGCTTTTGCCTTCGCCCAGGCAGCAGACGTACCACTCAGTCATCATCTACGCCAATCGATCAATCGAAGTCTCACTGTGGTAGACCGCGACTTTCGCTGTTCCGCCGAAGCCGCTCATCTCTTTCTCAGGCTCTTACAACGGCGCGGGCGTGTCGGGAGGGCTTTGCGATCAATGCATGAGACAGGATTTCTCGGTCGCTATCTTCCAGAGTTTAATCGCATCAGCCTGCTCATCCAACATGATCTCTATCATCATTACACAATCGACGAACACACCTTGCGCTGTATCGAAGCGGTTGACAATCTAACGACAAGCGAAGGGGAAGCACGCGCTTCGTTGCGCTCTGCCTTCGATGAAGTAGAGAATGTAGCGCTCATCTATTTGTCGATTCTGTTGCATGATCTAGGCAAGGGTCAGGGAAAAGGACACGCGGCGCGCGGCGCGGTGATCGCTGCGCGCATCTGCCAACGATTAAATTTGGATCCCGTGAGCGCAAGCAAAGTCGTGTCGCTAGTCCAGCATCATCTGCTGATGGCACATGTCTCGCAACGCCGTAACTTAAGCGAAGGGCAAGTGGTAACAGCCTTCACTACGGAGATCAAAAGTCTCGATGTTTTAAACATGCTGTTGTTATTAACTTATGCTGATTTACACGGCACCGGCCCATTGGTGTGGAGCGAATGGAAGGGTGCACTGTTGCTGGAACTCTACCGGCGCGCGCGCTTTGCTATTGTTGGCGGTCCCGCTCCGCTTGCTGAAGGCGAAGTGACCGCGCAACTTAAGCAGAGGGTCAACAATCTGTTGGCTGGAGAGATCCGGGCGAGCGAGATTGAACGTCACTTCGCATTGCTCCCCGCTCGTTACGCACGCGCCACAAGCGCCGTCGAGGTAATCGCCCACTTGCGTTTGATTGAAGCGCTCGACATCAAGGCGTTCGTGTGTCGCTGGTATAACCGTACGAATCATGCCACGGCGCTCACGATCTGCGCACGCGACCGACGCGGCTTATTCGCAGATATTGCCGGAGCGCTTGCCTCGCAGGGCATTGAAATTTTGAGCGCCGACCTCTACACGCGCGAAGACGGTTTCGTCATCGACACCCTTGTGCTCCGTGAAGCGGCAGGCCACGGAGCGGTCGCCGAGCATCGCTGGGCGACAATCGAACGAGGGCTTCACTTGTGTCTCACCGTGGCCTGCGATGTGGGAGCGCAAGTCGAACGATGGCGAACCCAGAATGCCCCGCGCCATCCTAAAACATCAAGCCGCGCAAAAGCCTTGAGTGTGCGCCGCCGTGTGACCGCCACTCATGTCACC
>JACCTF010000622.1 GCA_013812565.1 Pyrinomonadaceae bacterium
GGCATAGATCGGTTCCCCGCGCAGCTTACCCAAGCAGTCCCAAATGGCAAGATCGACCGCGCTGATCGCTTGAATAGCTAGCCCCTTGCGACCGTAAGGCAGCGTGGCGCGCCACATCTGATCCCACATCAGTTCGACGTTGCGCGGGTCTTGGCCCTCGACAAAGCGGCTCAGATGTTTTTCGACGATGTAGCAGGCAGGCTCGCCGCCGACGCTGACTCCGATGCCGATTGTGCCATCACTGAGTTCCGCCTCGACCACAACGGTGCCGAGCACCCCTATTCCCCAACTCGTGCGTGAGGCGCGGTATTGCTCGTACACTGACATCGGGTTTGAAATCGGTGTGTCAATGATCCAGTGACCTTCCGGCTGATTGTGGTAATCAGCACCCGGTTCGCCGGGTTCGATAATGTATGCCCGCAACTCCCGTATGACTGCTTTTTTCATCGATTGATTTTCCTTAACGATAAGTGGTTTCTTGTCTGTGAAGCAAGACTTAAAAGTCAAAGCGGTCGATGTTCTCTTTCGTAAAAATGAAAGGCGAGCCGAGCATCACCTGGTCGTCGTGTATCTCAATCGCGCCTAATCGTCCCGCTTGCAGCGAGCGGTCGCCCGGCTTGATTTTGTTTGCGCTCAAGGCTTGCGCCGTATAGACCGTCAGGTATCCGAGGTCTTGTGTGTTCCAGAGCACGATGCTATCAACAATGCCTGCGTGGACATACGGCTTGCTCAAGTTGGGCAGCGACAAACCGGTGACTTTGACGTCTGTCCGCCCGGACTGCTTAACTGCTTCGGCCGCCCCCGGTACGGCCGGGGCAGCAATTGCCATGATCGCTCGCACGTTCGGATGCACCTTGAGAATCGTCTGCGTTTCGGCGAAAGCGCGGTCTCTATCATCATCGCTCGGTCGGATGGCGACAAGCTTTATTCCTTCGTACTTCTCAGCCAATCTCGCTTTGATATGCTTGATCCACTCGTTTTGATTGGCCGCGCTTAAAGCGCCCGTGACGATGGCGAATTCGCCTGTGCCATCGAGAATTTTTGCCACCTCATCGGTGAGCGTGTAGCCGATCCCCTGCGGTGTGGCTTGATTGATCAGGAAATCTCGTGCGTCGGGTTGCGCGTCTGCGTCCCACGTAATCACATGTATCCCTTTCTGCCGGGCCTTCCGCAGCACAGTGGAGATTCCAGCTTGATTCTCAACACTGACCGCGATCACATCCACACCGCGTGTGATCCAGCCCTCCACAACTTCATTCTGCTTTGCCGGGTCGAGATCGGTCGGCCCATCCCAGATCAAATTTACATCAAGTTCGCGAGCCGCCTCCTCCGCTCCTTTACGGCAACTGACAAAGTAGGGATCACCCTTTGCCTTCGGCATCATCGCTATCACTGGCTTCCGCAGAGCATCAGACGAATCTGTTGCCGCCCCTTCGCTAACCTCCCGCGTTGCTGATCTTGTCGCACTCAATTCCCGTCGCAACGAATGCACCAGCAGCCAGTTACTACTCGCAACAATCGCCGCTCCCGCCAGGATCACGACACTAAGAATTGCAACCTGCGAGTTCTTCATCTCCACCTCCTGTTCACTACCCTTGCCGCGAGGGCGCGTCGTCCCACGCTTACGCAGATGATCCACGCTGATTGTGGCGATCAACAGACACCCGACCAGAATCCCCGCCAGTTCGGACGGTTGCTCGCTCAAACGCAATCCGTTCTGCAGCACGACGATGACAAACAACCCCAGCACCGTTCCCAGAATGGTTCCGCGTCCGCCGAAGATCGACGTCCCGCCGAGCACCACGGCGGTAATCGCCATTAGCTCATAGCCCGTACCGGCGTCCGCTTTAGCTCCTCCAAGGTGCGCGACGTAAATGATGGCCGCTGAACTCGCCGCCAACCCGGATAGCACATAGACGACGCTCAACCTTTTGGCGACGGGCACGCCCGCATAGCGTGCGCCTTCAATAGAAAATCCGATGGCGTAGAGGCCGCGCCCGATGAGCGTCCGGTGAAGCAGCAATCCGTATCCGACGATGGCCGCCAGTAGTACGAGCGTCTGTGTCGGAATTACGCCACCCAAATAACCTTGACCGAGGTAGAGAAAACTGCCGGGGAAACCCGTATAGTTCTCTGCTCCGCCGGTCAGACCTTCCGCTAAGCCACGGAACAGCGAAAACGTGCCGAGCGTGACGATCAATGGAGGAAGCCGGAGACGCGAGATAAAGAGTGCGTTTAATCCGCCGCCGATCCCTCCGAGAAGCAGCGTAAGCGCAGCCGCAGCAGGAATCGATATATCAGCATCGCGCCACAAACTGCCGAAGACCACGGCCGCGAGTCCCATCATTGAACCGACCGATAGATCAATGCCGCCCGAAACGATGACCGGAGTTAAGGCCAGCGCGAGCAATCCAATCTCGACGCTTAAACGAACAACTTCGAAAGCGTTCGCCCGCGACATGAAATTGGTTCCGGTAAAACTGAAGACAAGGATTTCAAAGAGCAGCACGAATAGCAAAACCCATTCTCCATTCGGAAACAGACGTTTCGGCAATGGCTCTTCAACGGAGAATAAAACTGGCTCTCGCATTGCTCCCCATTCTCCCGAAGATCGCATCCGGAACGAGCGCAGTTAAGATGATCGCTCCCTGAATCGCTTTCTCCCAAAATGGACTGATCCCTAAGAAGATCAACGCCGTGCCGATGGTCCCGAGCAACGCGACTCCGATCAAGGTTCCCACAAGCGTACCCCGCCCGCCTGTGATCGAAGTTCCGCCGACCACCACGGCGGCAATCGCCTTAAGCTCAAGGCCAATGCCGGCGTTGCTTGGTACGTCTGTGAAGCGCACCGTGTTGAGGAGGGCGGCGAGTCCTACTAAAGCTCCCATCAAAGTGAACACTTCAAACACCACCCGCGACGGCTGAACGCCTGCGAGCCGAGCCGCTTCCACATCCGAACCGACTGCGTACACGGCACGTGCAGTCGCAAAATTGTTCAGAATCCACAGCATGCTTGCCGTAACCGTTAGCGCGATGATGACAATGAGCCACTGCCCGGTGAGCTGTCCGAAGCCGAACCATTGGAAATTATTTGGTAGCCCTTGTACCCATGCTCCCTCAGTAGTCCAGCGCAGGGCGTCGCGCCACGCAACCATTGTCGCTAATGTGACAACGATAGATGGAATGCCGAGACCGGAGACAATCGTGCCGTTCAGTGCTCCCACAATGCTGCCGAGCATCACTACGAAAAACGCCAGCAACGGCAAAGGCATTCCGATCTTTGCTAAGTATCCGGCAGCGACGCTGCACACGGCGAACTGTGAGCCGACGGAGATGTCGATATGTC
>JACCTF010000623.1 GCA_013812565.1 Pyrinomonadaceae bacterium
GGTGACAACTAAGTTGGCAATCTTGCCTGGAGCAATTGAACCTACTCGGTCGGCCGCATTCATGATTTGAGCCGGGTAAAGTGTGACTGCGCGCAACGCCTCTTCGCGTGTTAATCCGAAAGCGGCGGCCATCCCGGCGTGGTATGGAAGATCACGTACATGAGCGCCTGAATCGCCCGTGGAGATGCAGAAGCGAACGCCCGCTCGTTGCAGCTTGGCGGCGTTTTCATAAAGCGTGTCGTAATTATCATCTTCATGCAGGGGAAGATCGAGGGTTCCGGTGAGAACCACAGGTACGTCGCGTTCCTTGAGCAACGGTGCAGCTTTCCATGCGTCGTTGCCGCCTAAGATAATAGGGCGCAACTTCATTTCGTCAGCAAAGCGAACGGCAGCGCGAACCTCCGCCTCACGGTCGGCGCGCAAGATAACGGGGCGTTCGCCGCGTGCGAACGGAACCAGCGCGGCAAGACGGACATCGCTGCTCGGGCGCGGCAAACTCCCGTTCTGCAGGTAAGCGTCTTGCGCGCGGCCATAAGCTTCGGCGTCGCGCAGCATCTTGCGCAACCCGTCGAGTTGCCGGTCGCGCGCCGCAGTCGCTTCAGGAATGTTAGGCGTTTGCTGAGGTTGTGAAAACGAGAAAGAATCAGAAGGCGCGATAACGCGCGGTAAGTTGACGACGAGGGCTGCCGAACGCACCAGAGCCATCTCGCCGGGCGTTGTGCCGTTGAGGTTGATAAGCGCGGCTTGACCGGAGATGATGCCGCCCGCGGGTAGCGTCGCAACGCTGGTAACGCCGCTGACGCGCGTCACCGCGACGTGCTCGCTGTGCGGATTAACGGCGATGATCGCTTGTGCATTCGGGTTCATCTCGCCGATTTCGCTTAAATCAACTGTGCCGGGTGCGCCCGCCGAAATTTCGACAAGGCCGAGCGACGTGCCGATGTCGATCATCCCTGGATAAATGGTTAGGCCGCGACCTTCCACTACTTGCGCACCCGCAGGGATGGGCACCGCTGCACCGACCGCTTCAATGCGTCCGTTGCCTATGACGAGGATGCCGTTCTCAATCTCCGGTCCAGCGACGGTCACAATGCGCGCATTACGAATCGCAAAGACGCCGTTTGGTGCGCTTGCCTTTTGCGCTTGCTGAGCTTCAACCCGAACGCTCACTAATATGCTAACCAGCGCGATTAGCTTTAAAGCCACGAGTGATGTGAGGCGAACAATCCTGATGAAGCGTTTAGAAGTTATCATCTTCGGGTATTTCCCTTAATCTCGATGGTCATGATCCATATCAGTAACTGTTTGCCCGAGGACGCGGCGTTGATGCGGGCGTTGGCCCGGGCGCCGGAGCGCGGTTCGGCTCAGCTTGTTCGAGTTGTGCGCGTTCAAGCTGAATCTCTGCACGACGCGCGATGTCTTGCTGGCGGTCAAAGAAGATTTCGCCATCGACGAATGTGGTTTCGACCCGGGAGTAGACGCTAAATGGATGAGTGGTCCAGATCGCTAAATCAGCGTCTTTGCCGACATCAATCGAGCCGACGCTGGTTTCAATGCCAAGCTGTTGCGCCGGGTTCAGAGTGATCAACTTCAACGCTTCCTCCTCGGTAAGATCGCCATACTTCATCATCTTGGCGGCGTCGATATTGAGTCGGCGGGCGCGTTCGTCAGAATCGGAATTGATCGAGACATTGACTCCGGCGCGTGTCATGATCTGGGCAGCGTAAGGAATCGCATCATAAGCTTCAACTTTGTAGGCCCAGTTGTCGGCAAAGATTGAAGCGCCAGCCCCGTGCTGCGCAATCTCTCTCGCCACTTTGTAGCCTTCGAGCACATGCTGGAGAGTTCTGATCTTGAAGCCAAATTCATCGGCGAGGTTAAGGAGCATCACGATCTCATCAGCGCGGTAGCAGTGCGCGTGTACAAAGCGCTTGCCTTCGAGGACTTCTACCAGCGGTTCGAGTTGAAGATCACGGCGGGGCGGCAAGAGGGTTTTTTCGCTGCGCGCTGCGGCGGCGGCGCGGTACTCATCATGAGCTGTTTTATAATCGCGGGCGCGCACGAAGGCATCGCGGATCACTTCGGCAACGCCCATTCGCGTCGCCGGATAACGGCGCTCGCGTCCCGGAAGCTGTAGGAAGTTGGTGCGCTTCGGGTTCTCGCCGAGGGCAAACTTGATGCCTGGCGGTGCGCCCGGAAAGATGAACTCCGTAACGGGGCGGCCATACTTGATCTTAACCACCGTGTTCTGGCCGCCGATGGCATTGCCCGAACCATGAAGCAGATTCAGTGTGGTTACGCCACCGGCAAGCGCGCGGTAGAGATCAACGTCCGTTGGATTCAACACATCTTGTATGCGCGCCATCGAAGTCACTGACAGTGTGAGTTCATTGATCGCATCCATCATCGAGTGTGAATGGCAATCGATGATGCCGGGCATCACGTATTTGCCGCTGGCGTCCACGACGCGTGCATTCGACGCGGCTTTCAAATTTGGCCCAATGGCCGCGATCTTGCCCCGACGAATGAGGATGTCGGAGTTCGGCAGTGTGCCGCGCGAAATCGTCAGGAGCGTTGCATTGCGGATCAGCGTTTCCGTCTCCGTGCCTTGGCGAAGCTCACTCTGCTGAGCGTGTGTGCGAACGCTTTCTGCAACGCCGAGCACGGAAACTGCAAGAGCATAGGCAATCAGTTTTTTTATTATCATCTTCATCAAAGTTACGTTGCTTTCTTCAGTAGCTTGTTTAGCAAGCGTCGTGTCGCAAGCATTGCTGCTTTGGGCTACGACTTCCGAATCACTGCCGAACACTCGATGCGTCTTGCGGCGGTCGCGCGGAGGTGGGCGCGCTGCCGCCTGCGCGTGTGCCGGTGAACGAACCTGGCGCACGTCCAACTATTTGCACGGTGCCGCGCATTTCGTTTCCAGTGATCGTGCCGCTGAACGCGGCTTCAGTGGTTAAGCCGCCGACGTTGACCGGGGCAGTGAAGCGCACATCACCCGTTTGTCCAATCGACGCGTTGGCGATGGAGGCTGATCCCAAATCTCCCTGTAGCGAGCCGCTCAAGCGTTCGCCTTCTTGTTGCAGCGTGAGCGTGACGCTGGCTTCACGTGAATCGCCCGTGTTTACGCGCAGCGTCCAGGTGCCTGAAGCGACCGGGCCGGTGGTTCCCGGCGGCGCTGTTGTTGCCGGCTTCAAATCAACCGGACGACCATCAATAAAAACGTAGGCGATGCGTCGGTTGCGGTCAAAGAGGTCGCCGCGCGTAATGGTCAAATTGGCGATCTTTCCCGGCTCAATGGTGCCAAGCCGGTCGGCAACTCCAAAAATCTCTGCCGGATAAATCGTCAAAGCGCGCAGTGCTTCATCTCGTTGAAGATTATTCTCAACGGTCTTCGTTGCGTTCGTGAGGAAATCCGTCATGTTGGTCATCTGGCCGGATTGAAAAGCAAAGCGGACCCCGGCAATGGCGAGGCGACCGGCGGTTTTCGGTGCATCAATACGCTCACGCAAGATTCGCAGCGGATCAGGAGCCGCTTCAGGCGACTGCGGAGTTGTTCTTCGGGGAAAGTTGAGCGACAAAAGCACAGGGACTTTCAAAGCGCGCAAACGATCTGCGAGCTTCCAGGCTTCAGCACCTCCGGCGATGATCAAACGCAGATTAAATTCTTGTGCCAGATCAAGCGCGCGGAGGATTTCGCGTTCACGATCCGCATACATCACCACCGGCATCTCACGCGCCAACACGGGAAGAAGCGCGGCGAGAGATTTGTCCTGTTCAGGGCGGCGCAAGCCACGCGGACTACGTGCGTAGATTGCGTTCACTTCGCGGTAACGCCCGGCGTCAAGGAGCATCTGTCTGATCGAAGCAATGACGCCCATCAGCGAAGCCGGGTAAGCGCCGCTGCCGAGCGGCGTAAAGCCGACATGAAGGGCGACGGGCGAGCGCACGATCATCTGCTGCGGTGTGTCGCCCGCCAAATTGATCAAAGCCGATTGCCCAATAAAGATGCCTTCACGCGGGGCAGTAAGCGCGGCGGCAATGCCGGCGGCACGGGCCGTTTCCAATGAGTCGCCGAAAGATCGCAAAATGTCTGCCGCTAGAATCTCCGGCTGGAGCCCGGGTGGCTGTGATGAGTTCTGTGAAGATACCGCAGCGGGCGGTGCAGCTAAACCCGCTGTAATGGTTCCGGCGCGTGGTGTAGATGTTGAGGCTGTCGGAATCGGAATGCCAAACGTTGTATTCGCATCGATCAGTCCGGGGTAAACCGTTAAGCCATTACCATCGATAATACGCGCGTCTTGAGGCGCGCCAATGTTTGCTCCAACAGCGTTTACCAAACCGTTGCGGACAACAACAGTACCGCGTTCAATGATCGGACCGGAGACAGTAACGATGCGGGCATTGGTGATCGCATAAGTGTCAATTGCGCTTTGTTGCGCACATACCATTGCGGGAGGCATAAGAATAATTATAAAAGTAATAACAAGCGTAGCATTAAGCCATGGGCAAGGACTTCGCATAAACTCTTGGATACTCAGTGACATTCCGGGTGCATCACTACTGATTTAAGAAAATCAGGCCGGTGTGGATTTGCTATCGTGAAAATTATACGGATTATGCCTGTGCGAAGCGGCTTAGTTCAAGCAGATTTGAAACAGGATAGTGGGTCGGTCGAGGGAGATACCGGCAGAACGCCGCGCGTGGAGCAAGGGCTTGGTTGACGCCCTCCCTAACAGTCAGGCTTCTGCTTTGTTTGTCTATCCGTCCGAAGGCCATTGCTACAAAAAGCACGAAGGGGACAAAAGCATTCATGCCTTTATCCCCTTCGCGGAAGATCTTGTTATCTATCGCTTACGCGCTGTGCAGTTTTGCGATTAGCTTCTTCTGTTAGCGTTTTTATTTGTGCTGCCAGGTGTGGTGGTGTTCTTGTTTAGGTTGTCATCGTCATCATCGACGCTACTGTTAGCTTTGACGACAAGCTGGTTGCGCACGCTCTTAACGCCATCAATCCCCTTAGCAACCTTCTCGGCGGCTGCCTTCTGTGCAGCGCTAGCGATGGAGCCTTTGAGGGTGACAACATTGTTGTCAACATCAACGTTGATTGTCGAGTCGCGAAGATCATTGGCCGTCGCTAAAGCCGTTTTCGTTTTGAAATGAATCCAAGCGTCTTCAGCTCCAGAGCCTATCGTGTAGCCTGCTCCCTTTGCTTCGTTAACATAACGGTCTCTGTCACGGGCAAATTCTTCGCGTGTCGCATAAGTTCTTGAATTGGTGTTTGTCGTGCTAACGACGCCAACATTGCCATTGTCGGGAACAACCACGGCCGTGTTGGATGCCACTCTGTTAACATTGGTCGCTACGTTGGCGTTGGTGGTAGTCACTGGTTCGGTGCCGCACCCTGCGGCACTGGCTGCTAACAATACGCCTACAGTCAATGTTGCAAATTTGTTTTTGGTCATGATCTCTCCTGAAATTTTGTATGTCGCTTGGACAGAACTTTGAGAATCGGGGGCTTAAAGTGTACTAAAAAGCGCGAGGCTAGAACTTCGTCGGATCAAGGAGCAACTAGCGTGCCTTGTGTCCTGCAAAAACCTTCTCCGCATTAAATTAACTAGAGTACCTTTTTTAATTTGCACTCGATTCCCGGGTTAAGGTTACCAATTGATCGAACCTTGTTTACTCGTGTCTATTTGTGACATTTCTCCCCCGCTAAAGAAGAACCCCTTCATGTTGTCAAATAAAAAGTTCTGCGCATCGGGATCAACCACGTTAAGGCCGTAGTGATTAACAAGCATCGTCTGCTTTTGCAGCCACTCGGCCCAGCACTGTTGACAGACACTCGCGCCGATCTTCTGGCCCAACTCGGTTGGAATGGGTGCGTATCCTAACGCAGGACGCTTCTGCTCACAACGTGCGCACTTAATTGTTTCAGCCACCGGAACAATACCTCCTCGACAATCTTCAACTTAAATTCATTTCCAAATACTTACACACAACAACACAGCACACTGAAGGCCGATAAACACTTGTCGCTGAGGCTCGCTCGACCTTGGAAAAACCTTTTGAAAACATCACCTGCTACGACACGCGCAATCATACCTTATACGTCGGATTACTTCATCCGTGCATAGAACTTAACGACGAGCGCATCCGCTAATTCTTGCGTCGCTGTTAATGCAAACCCGTCCAAGTATCCAGCGGGCATAAACGTATCCGCGTCCTCCACTGTGAGCGGCACTTCGGTCACAATCCAGCGCTCGATAGCGGGGAAGAATGTGCGGTAGATGCTTGCTCCGCCGATGATAAAAATATCTGAGACCAGGTACGGCGCAAGCGAGAGAATTTCAAGCGCGTTGCGTAAACAGATAACCGACGCCTGCGGCTCAAGCATGAGATGGTGGCTAAGGATAATGTTCAAACGGTTCGGAAGCGGCGCTGAAAGTGAAGCCCACGTGCGGCGTCCCATCACGCAGACGTGATCCGTCGTCTGTTCTTTGAAAAAGCGCAAGTCAACTTTGTAGTGCCACGGCAAGCCACCCGCTTTGCCGATAGCGCCTCTGCGATCTACAGCGACGATGCCAATAATTGCCATAAGAAGCAGATGTCGGATGTTAGCAGCTTGCTCCAAAATCTGACATCCAACATCCGACATCTGTTGTTACACGGCGACCGGCGCGGCGATCTTGGCGTGCGACGTGTAGCCGATGAGTTCAAGGTGTTCGTAGCGCATCGCGAGAAGTCCTTCAAGTCCGCGTAAAGCGTGTGCCTCATCGCGGATCGCGAGTTGCGGGAGCGGAAGCGGTTTGCGACTGAGGAGCTCTTCAACTTGCGCGTGGTGGTTGCGGTAGATGTGATAATCGCCAAGCGTGTAGACGAACTCTCCGACTTCCAAACCGCAGACGTGCGCGATCATATGTGTCAGCAGTGCATAAGAACTGATGTTGAACGGCACGCCGAGAAAAGCGTCGGCTGAGCGCTGATAAAGTTGGCAGTGCAGAGTGCGCTCACTCTCGACTTTGAATTGAAGGAAAGAGTGGCAAGGTGGAAGTTCGACCTTGTCAACAACGCGCGGGTCCCAGCCGGTCACTATAAGTCGGCGCGAATTCGAGTTAATTTCGATGTCGTGAATCAGGCGGGCGATTTGGTCAACGCCGTCGCGGGCAGGATAATTGCCACCGAAAGAGCGCCACAGGTAACCGTAGATGGGACCGAGGTCCCCCGCCTCGCGTCCGAAGCGAGCGGTGTGTTCTTCGTCGGCCCACTCGGCCCAGATGTCTACGCCGCGTTCACGCAAACTGCGTTCGTTCGTATCGCCGGAGAGAAACCACCGCAGCTCTTCAAAGACCCAACGGAAGGGCACGCGCTTTGTCGTCACAATCGCAAAGCCCTGGCGCAGATCAAAGCGTGTTTGATAACCGAAGTGCGAGATTGTGCCGACACCGGTGCGATCCGTGTGGCTGGTGCCGTTCTTCAGAATTGAGCGGAGCAGGTCGTGATACTGTCGCATGTCAGAAGATGAAATCAGTCGTTAAATGGACGGCGATTGTATTCACATCGCTTGAAAGGATTCTTGAATTAGGGTGTGTTCTTCAATTGTCTTCATACAAAAACCTGCTCGTCACTGAAAATCGCGAATATCGTTAAACGGCACCTCGCGATTAGTAAAGTCAGGTCGGTAGTAGTGGGCCGCGCTGTCGTACTCCTGCAACCAGCCTTCCTCCAAACCAATTTCGCCGAGCAGGGCGACGGCGCGTAGCCACTCCGATTCGGTGATGCGGCGCGAAAGCAACGTGTAACGATCATCGGTCGCGGCGCGATTGGTCGCGTAATACTGGGCCATCAGCGAAATCGCGACGCGCGGGCTGAGAGTGTCTCTGATCCATTCCAGCGACTCGCGCACCCCGGCCAGATCGTTCGGTAGCACCAACAAACGTATGACTAAGCCACGTCGCAGCAACCCACTTGAATCGAACACCAGTTCGTCGCCGGTTTGATGATACATCTCGGTGATCGCGCGGCGGGCGTGCTCAGTGTAGTTTTGAACCTTGGAGTATGTGTAACCGGCGTCCGCATCAGCATATTTGAGATCAGGCAAATAGATGTCAACCACGCTGTCTAATAAACGTAGCACTTCGACGGAATCATAAGCATTGGTGTTGTAAACCACGGGAAGCTGAAAACCCTGCTCAGCGGCAAGGAGGATGGCACGAGCCATCTGCGGAGCGAAGTGCGTGGGGCTGACAAAGTTGATGTTATGGCAGCCACGGCTCGCGAGTTCAAGCATGATTTCGCTCAAGCGTTCGTGGCTGATTTCGTTCTTGATCTGTGTTTTGTGCGTCTGTGAGATTTGATAGTTCTGGCAATAGACGCAGCGCAGATTGCAGTTGCCGAAGAAGATGTTTCCCGCCCCGCGTGTGCCCACAAGCGCCGGTTCTTCGCCGAAGTGTGGGGTGTAGGAAGAGACCACGGGCAAGCGCCCCGAGTAGCACGCGGCGATCTGGTTTTCAAGCCGGTTATTCAAACAATCGCGTGGGCAGACGGTGCACCGCGCGAGCAACTCTTCGAGCGCTTCGACGCGGCGCTCCAGTTCGCCCGTTTCATAAAGCGTCAGGTACGAGGGTTTGCCGGGAGGTTCGTTAGTCATGGGAGTGCTTGAATCGCTGGCGGCGCGGTTTGTATTGCTCGACAAGTTCGGCGGGCGCATAGTGTTGACCGAGTCGCCATAGGAAATCCATCTCTGAGGTGACGGACATCAAGGCAAGGCGCGCCTCGATAATCAGAAGCGCGCTGCCGTAGAAGAGCAGGCACGCTCCGAGAAGTCCAAACACCACTGGTATCCAGTGATATTGTGTGCCGGAGAGAGCGACGATGCCGATGGCTACGCTGGTCGAGACAAAGATGCCGAGCGCCAAGTAAAAGACGGTCATGCTTCTTTGCAGCAGGCGGGCGCGGCTAGTCAACTTGTCCAGTTGGTAAAAAATAACAGCGCGTCTTTCCTCAAGTAATTCCAGGCCCTCGTTGTCGCGCGCCAACTCCTCGAAACGATCCGAGAGCGAGCGAACCCGGTCCACCACGCGGCCTAGTCGGGTGGTTGTTGACAGGATCAGTGTTCCGCAGGCTGACATCAATACGGCGGGTGTGATCATGGCTGTTAAAACCGCAAGAGATGATGAAAGCGCGTTCATATGTTTCAGTGAGGTGCGATCTATTTATACCGACTCTTGGTGGATCGAAGCAACCGCTCGCGCCGATGCAAAATTATTTTGCTCATAAGCATTAAAGAGTAGTTTGGGCGAACGGAAGTTGTGTTATTCTCCGCCGCAAAGCGGCCCGAGTTATTTGCACGCCGGAAATAGGTTCTATAACGACTTCTATAGAAATGAGGTGATACCTCATATAACAAACAAAGGAGCATACCAAAATGCCTGAACAGGGTAATGGCGAAGACAGAGATGAGCTAATGAACCGTGCAGGAAACTTTACTGATGACGACCAGATGCGCGGGGGGGATGACATCGGGATGAGCAGCAGTGATGAGGACGACGATGAGGTAGATACGCTGTTCGATACAAGCAGCGGGATGAGCGGAGAGTCGCGCGGCGGTCAGGCGATTGGCCGCGCCACCGGTATCGGCGCCGACCTGCCTGATGAATTCGGCACAAGCGGCACCGATCTCTTCGGCAACTTCACAGGTGGCACAACAGGCAGCGGAGCGGGCGCGGCTACCGCCCCAGCAAAAGGCACAACCAAGAAGATCGCCGCGAAGAAAGGCACCGCGAAGAAAGGCGGAGCGAGCACATCCGTGAGCGCCGCGGCCAAAACACTTGGCAAAGCAGGCGCAGCAAAGAAGGGCACGGCGAAGAAG
>JACCTF010000625.1 GCA_013812565.1 Pyrinomonadaceae bacterium
GAGCCATACAACCTACCCATGCCCCTTTGGCATATCAGTATGGCTCCACGCGGCTCAATCTTGCATTCCAAATGCGAATCAAGGGTAGAAAACTAAGAGCACACAAGCGACTGCCAGTTTGCCGTAACAATGAACGAACAACCCGGTGATTGAGGGCACTTTCGAAGCGTTCTGGATGCCGGTCTGCTCGATGAGCCAATTAAACAGCGATTCGACCGGTTGCCTCATTGCAGAGACAAGTCTCGACCACAGGGAATCAGATTATTCAAGTGGGTGATTCTTTGGCTTCTTCGTTGGAGTTGCCAGTACCGTGGCGTGTTTCTCGAACTCCGCTTTGGTCTCCGCGCAAGCGTAGGCTTTATCGGCAAACAATGCGCAGTTGTTGTGTAGCAATCACCAAGCCTCCTTTGTCCATTGGTTGTCTACCAACCGCCAAATGTTCCTTGGGTTCACGTCTCGCAACTCTACGGGTAGAAGTTCCTGCGGAAAGTTTTGGTAGCACACGGGGCGGGCGAAACGTTTGATCGCCGCCGTCCCGACGGAGGTTGAACGAACATCCGTGGTCGCCGGGTAAGGCCCGCCGTGTTGCATCGACGGACAAACCTCGACGCCGGTCGGGAAGCCGTTAAATACCAAGCGCCCGACCTTCTGCTCTAACAAAGAGATTAAGGATCGAAAACGCTCAAGGTCCGCCGCCGTCCCGTGAATGCTCGCGGTCAAATGCCCTTCGAGCCCGCGGGCCACACGCTCTAAATCTTGCTCCGAAGCGCAATTCACGATCAACGTGGAAGGGCCGAACACTTCTTCGCTAAGCTGCTCGTGCTCTAGAAACGTACCGGCGTCGGTTGTGAAGACGACCGCGACGGCCTGGTTTTTGGGTTGCTCCGGTTCAACCCGCGAGCGGTGTTCCCGCACGCCGGTGACGCTTCCAAGTTTGCGGAGTCCGTCTTCGTAGCCGCGCAGGATGCCGGGGTTAAGCATCGTCGCGGGCGAAGTGTCTAGAATCAGATCGTTCATTTTTTCGATCAACCCACGCATGCCCGCATCGGCCAGACCGACCACGAGGCCGGGGTTCGTGCAGAATTGCCCCGCCCCCTAAGTCACCGACCCCTTCAACCCTTCGGCGAAGGTTTGCAGATTTTCTTCGAGCGCTCCAGGTAGAACAAACACCGGATTGATGCTGCCCATCTCGGCATAAACAGGGATCGGCGTGGGTCGCGCCGCGGCCGCGTCGAAGATGGCACGCCCGGCCCGTTGGGAGCCGGTGAAGCCGACCGCTTTTGTCGAAGGGTGTCGAACAAGATCAAGGCTGACGCGGGGGTTCACGCCGTGCAGCAGCGAGAAGACGCCGCGGGGCATGTCGGCAATTTCGACGGCTCTGCCGACGGCGCGGGCGATCAACTCGGAAGTTCCCGGATGCGATGGATGCGCTTTGACGATTACCGGATTGCGGGCGGCCAAAGCCGACGCCGTATCACCACCGGCGACCGAGAAGGCCAGCGGGAAATTGCTCGCGCCGAACACCGCGATCGGGCCGACGGGGATCAGCATGCGTCTGATGTCCGGCTTCGGCAGCGGTTTCCTTTCCGGCTGCGCGCGATCGATCGAAGCCTCGACCCAAGAACCTTCGCGGATTAGCTCGGCGAACATACGAAGCTGAGCGGTGGTACGTCCTCGCTCACCCGTTAAGCGCTCCGCCCCCAAGCCGGTCTCGGTCACCGCCCGATGGATCAACTCATCGCCGAGGGCTTCGATCTCCTCGGCTATCTTTGTAAGAAAGCCTGCGATTCTTTCTGCCGGTTGTTCCCGGTAAGCTTCAAACGCTTCTTCGGCACACCCGAGCGCGTCATCTATCTCGGCCTCCGTGGCTTCATAAAACAGCGGCTCCAAACCTTGACCCGACGCGGGATTTAACCCTTGAAACGTCTCCGCCCCGGCGGCCGTTACGTTTCCCGCGATGATGTTCTTGCCGTGTAATTCCACTAGACTCTCCTCCCTGTTAAGCACACTGGAAATTAAGTTTTCTCGTACCTCTTTAGAGTTGCTTGCCGTGCTTTAATTTGATCTGAGATTTCAGATTGCAAATTTCAGACGGCCTAAGATATAGCCACAATACTTGATTTCCGATGTACTTATCTTTGTGGCTTCACCCTTACTCGACTTTGTTGACGAGCGTTCCTACCGGCTCGATAGTGATGCGCACCTCATCCGCCGATCGGAGCGTGAACGAATCCGGCGGGATCACGCCGGTCCCGGTCATCAGGAAGCATCCGTCGGGAAAACTGCTCTCCCTGTAGAGAAACTCGACGAGTTCGGGCAGCGTTCGTTTCATCTCCTTGAGCGCGGTCGCGCCGCTGAAAACTGTCTCCCCTTGACGAAGGATATCCAACCTTATCTCGGTTGTCGGGGGCAGCGGAACGTCCGTGACAAGGATGCCCGGCCCGAGCGCGCAACTTCTATCGTAAGTTTTTGCCTGCGGCAGGTAGAGCGGGTTTTCCCCTTCGATGTCGCGCGAACTCATGTCATTGCCGATCGTGTAGCCGACAATTTTTCCGGCGGCGGTGATGACTAAGGTTAGCTCCGGTTCCGGTACGTTCCACATGGAATCGCGGCGGATGCGTACATCCGCCCCGTGCCCGACGACGCGGTGCGGCGTGGCTTTGAAGAACAGTTCGGGGCGATCAGCCTGGTACACGCGGTCATAGAAGGAACCGCCGCCCGCATCCTTCGATTCCTCGATGCGCGCGCTGCGGCTGCGATAGTAAGTGACGCCGGCCGCCCACACCTCCTGTTTACCTATGGGAGCTAAAAGTTCGTCGCCGGAAAGCTCAGGGAACGCAGGCTCAAGCCCGCTTATTTTTTCGGTGAGAAACTGCGTTAAGTCATCTCGGTTAAGAAGAGTGTCCCAATCTGCGGTGCTAATTAGGAAGAACCGATCATCGTTTTCAACCACCGCGCCTCGCGTTGTTCGGTAAAGTTTCATTTCACTTCCTTATAAATTGTTCGGAGTTCGAGGTGCGGAGGGCGAAGTTCTCGTACAGGATTGTGCCTACCAGTAACCTCTTAGTTCGTACTCCGAACTGCTACAGTATGGGTTGCCACTTCTCCGGTATAAGTCGCAGTTCGTCCATCTCTCCAGAGGTAACATTCACCAGCGGCGGACGCACCGGCCCGCCGGCCCCCCCCAGAATATCTATCATCGCCTTAACGACCGACACCTCATAGCCCTTCCGCCGGGCGCGAAAAGCATAGTGCGGGATTACGTAATCGATCATCAACCGCGTCAGTTCGGTGTTGTCTCCGGCGGATGCCCGCTCGTGAAGTTGCAGCGAAAGTCGCGGCGCGAAGTTCGCGATGCTCGAAGTAAAGGTGCGTATGTTAATCGCGTAGTAGCCCGGCACCAAGTCGTCACCCGCGCCGCCGATCCAGTGCAAGCGATTGCCGATGCGCCGCATGATCATTTGGTAGCGCCGCACGTCGCCCTGACCGTCCTTCCAGGCAACCAACGTGGGGATCTCGGTTAAGCGTTCGACCATCGCCGGTCCTGGATGGAACCAGTCCCGGCCGTAAATGACCATGCCTAAGCGAGTCGCTTCACTGATCGAACGGTAATACTCGAACATGCCGGCGTCGTCGGCATGCGGGTAGTAGGGCGGAAAAGCCAAGATGCCGTCAACGCCCGCGTTCGCGGCTTGTTGCGCCAACTCGACGGCCAGCCGTTGATTGAACCCGACCCCGGCGAGGACCGGCACCCCGCCGCCCACCGCTTCGACAGTCGCTTGAACTACCTGCCGGTGCTCAAGCGGAGTCAAGGAATACATCTCGCCGGTCCCGCCGGCAGCGATCACGGCGCAAACCGGGTGCTCCAGTAACCGGGCTAAGTTTTGCCGCAGTCCTTCTATGTCCAAAGACAAATCCGTTCTAAAAGGCGTTACCGGGAAGGCGACGACACCCGACAACCTGCTGCGCAAATCTTCTGGTTCCATCATAGGTTCTGCTCCTACCGGAGTAAGGCAAAAGTGATGAGTGATGAGTTAAAACATGCTCTTACTCATCACTATTCCCTTTCCACTTTCTGGTCGATTAGTAACCAGTATGACAGGATGCCGACGACGAGCACGGCGCCGGTGATGCTTAAAGCCAGGGCGAACGATTGTGTGGCGTAAGCGATGTAGCCGGTTAAGGCCGGGGCGATGATGCCGCCGAGGTTGCCGCCGAAGTTTTGAATGCCGGAGACCGTCCCGACGATGTTTTTGGAACAAACGGCTTGCGTCAGTGTCCAGGTGTTGGGGGAAGATATACCCATGCCGCACAGAGAAATGGTGAGCAGCCAAACGGCCGTCTGTCGGTCTTCGACCATGCCGGCGGGGACAATCAGGCAGGCGATCGCGAGTCCGATGACGATGAAGGTTTTACGAACCCGCGTTTCCACATGGCCGCGCCTGATCAACCAATCACTCGCAAAACCTGAAATGATGATGATAACTGACATCGCGAGGAACGGAACCGAACTGTAGAAGCCCATCTCCGCAGGGCTGAACTTACGTTCGATCACCAGGTAGCCGGGTAGCCAGCTGATGTAAACGAACCAGGCGTAGTCGTAAGCGAAGAAGCCCAGGAAGATGCCGAACACGCTGCGGTTCTTGAGCAGCGCGAGGCTTTCGCCGAAGGAAGCGCTTTTCTTTTTGGCGGCGACTTCCGGGCTGGCCGCCACGGCTTCGGTCGGGGACAGCCGTTCCCATCTCTTCGAGAACGCGAACCAGGGCAGCAGCCAGAGCAGCGGCACGAGTCCGATCACGAGGAAGAACAGCTTCCAGCCGTAAGCCGCCAGAAAGAAGCCTCCAACGGCAGAGACTAACGCCGTCCCCAATCGCACTCCGGTCAAATAGCCCGCGGTCACAATGCCCCGCTCTCGATCCTGAAACGAATCAGCGACGGCGCGTGCGCTGGCTGGAAAGGCGACCGCCTGACCGACGCCTAATAACATACGCAGAATGATGAGGCTCGTGAGGTTGACGGCATAGCCGGTGGCGGCGGCAGCGATCGACCAGAAAGTGAAGCCAAAGGCATAAGCCCGTTTGACGCCGAAGCGGTCCACTAGCCAGCCTGCGGGCATCTGCATGAAGGAGTACAACCAGAAGAAGGCGGAAAGAAGCAGGCCCATCCCCGCCGGTGTGAGACTCATCTCTTTGATCATGAACGGCGCGGCCACGGAGAGCGCGCTACGCTGCGCGTAACAGAAGACCATGCCCGCCATCAAGAGACCCATCAGCCACCAGCGCTCCCGCGATTCTCTGAGAGAATTACTTCCTACCGGCAACACCCGCTCGATCTTCGCTTCAGAAGTTATCATCTGGTTTACCTTTCGCGCTTACTTGGATGAGCGAGGCTTGGTTTCATCACCGTAGCACAGACTGAAGTCTGTGCTACTTCACTTCGCCGAGCGGTTACATGATCAACTCTCACTACTGACAAGCTGAATGAGCGCCTGGATGTAGCCGAAGGCGAAGGCAAACGCCTGCGCTTTCTCCGGGTCTCCTTCGATTTGTGGCACGTGGTCCGGCATAATCATCTTGTCGTAGCCGACCTCTTTGTAGACGCGCATCGCGCGGATCATGTCCACATCTCCGTTGTCCGGAAAGGTCTCCTGAAAATCTAGAAACCGGCCTTTGATGTTGCGAAAGTGAACGTTGAAGATTTTGCCGCGGCTCCCGAAGTAGCGGATCACGTCGTAGATCTCTTCGCGGGGGTTATCGAGCATCTCTGAAACCGTCCCCTGGCAGAAGTTCAACCCGTGATACTTGCTCGGCGCGATGTCGATAAAACGCTTGAGACCGTCGACACTGCCGAGCACCCGCAGGACGCCACGAAACCCCTTGTCGCGCGGCATGCCAGGGTCGTGCGGGTGGCAGCACATCCGCACCTTGTACTCTTCCGCTACGGGGATGACACGTTTCAGAAAGTACGTGATGCGCTCCCACATCATCTCTTCGCTGACCGGGCCGGCCTCGGTGAGCGGCGGATCTTGTCGAGCTTTGTCATAGACGAAGGTGCTGTAGAGCGCGCCGCCACGGCCGCGCGTGCCATCAGTCCGCACCACACCGAGGATCGTCAGGTTGTACTTCACGGCGGGGATGCCCGCCCGCGCGGCGTTGCGGATCATCTGGGAGATTTGCTCGATCTCGCGGTCACGCTCCGGGCTTTTGCCGAGCATGATGTGAGGGTTTTCCGAGCGGGTGATGTAGGAGGAACTAAGCGGTAGGGGGACCATCTCAAGCTTGATGCCGAAACTCTCGACACGCTCACGCAGCCGCGACAACCCTTCGATTGACCAACTCTGGTCGAAGGTTCGCGAAGGCAGACCGCTGCAGATGTTATTAACGCCGAACGCTGCCAGCAAGCGCAGCCAAGAATCTGACGAGTAATGCTGATGGCCCGCTTTCATCAACGCCTGCTTTGCGGTCTTCGCTTCTCCCGCCGCAGTTGGTTGCCGAAGGACGGCGCTAGGCCCAAGCGTGGTTGTCGCCAGCATTGTGCCTTTGAGAAACTCTCTGCGCTCCATACTCCTCTCCTTAGCTAAGGTTTTGAAATGAATTTCAATTCAGTTTCAACGAAGGTGGTGTGAGATAAAGCTTGGATCTCACCACAGAGGCACAGAGGACCACAGAGATAACACACGGGCCACAGAGAAGAACTGATTTAACTCTGTGGCCCGTGTGTCATCTCTGTGGTGCAATCCGCCTCGCCCAACTCAACACATAATTGTCCTGCGGACGTATGTGGTTGAGACGAGCCATTCGTCAGAAGATGTACTTCAACCCGAATTGCAGTTCGCGCATGCCGCGCGTGCCGCTGATGATCCCGAAGTTCGGGCTGATGATCGAAGCGACCGGATTCCCCCAGTTCGGATGGTTCGGCGCGTTGAACATTTCGAACCGGAATTGGATGTTCTGATCTTCCTTGAAGCGGAAGTTCTTCAGCAGGGACATATCCCACTGGATGAGTCCGGGGCCGATCAGAGTATTACGCCCGACGTTCCCGTGTGTGCCGAAAGGTTGCAGGACGAAAGCCCTCGTGTTGAACCAACGCGCCGGCCCCCGCTCGTCGCGCGGCAACGCAACCTCTTGCCCGGTCGCGTTCGGCCGATCAAACCCCGCGCCGGTGTTCGACTGGTCGCGCCCGCCGGTCGAAACCGTGATCGGAAATCCGGTCTGTAAATTGAGGATCGAACCGAGCTCCCAGCCGCCGACAAGCGCTCCCACAACTCCGCCGCGATCCAAAAACCTTCGCCCGCTCCCGAACGGCAGTTCATACAGCAGCGAACTAACCGCCCGGTGCGCCACGTGAAAACTCGACAGTCCGCGCTCGGCCGCCAGGTTGTAGCTGTTCTGCGGGAAAAGGGTGTCGCCGTCATGAGTGCGGATGGCGCTGCCGTTGTCAATCGACTTCGACCAGGTGTAGCCGACCACGAACGTCGCGCCCTGACTGTAGCGCTTCTGCAGCTTCGCGCTGAGGCCGTTGTAGTTTGCTTTGGCGCTGCCGTCCACTTCCTGAATGCGGCCGAACTCCGGGTAGGGCGCGCGCGACAGAACCGTGCCCGTTGGGCCGGGGATCGATTCGTTGAAGGCGCGCAGAGATTCGAGCTTGCGGCTGATCGAACCGAGGTAGCCGACTTCAAGCACAATTTCACGGCCGAGGTCG
>JACCTF010000309.1 GCA_013812565.1 Pyrinomonadaceae bacterium
AGGAGATGGCCCAGCCCTTCAACCTCTGCGGGTACGAAGTGTTCAGTTCCGCAAGTATCGGAATCGCTCTCAGCACGGAAGGCTATACCAGGGCGGAGGACATTCTGCGCGACGCTGATACGGCGATGTATCGCGCCAAGGCACTGGGCAAGGCGCGGCACGAAATGTTCGACCGTGAAATGCATACGCAAGCAAATGAGGCGTTGACGCTGGAGACCGATCTGCGGCGAGCCGTCGAACGCCAGGAGTTCGTCGTCCACTATCAACCGATTGTGGAACTGGCGACGGGGCGGATCAGCGGATTTGAAGCTTTGGTACGCTGGCAGCATCCCAAGCACGGCCTTCTCTCTCCAGCGAAGTTCATCCCCATGGCAGAGGAAACAGGACTTATTGTTCCGATTGGCGAGTGGATACTCGGCGAAAGCTGCCGCCAGATGCGTCTGTGGCAAGAGCAGTTTCCGACCTACCCGCCGCTCACAATCAGCGTGAATCTTTCCGGCAAACAGTTTGCGCAAGCTGGCTCGGTCAAGCACATCAAACAGGTTCTACACGAGACGAATCTTGATCCGCGAAGTTTGAAACTGGAGATCAGAGAGAGCGCCGTCATGGAGAATATAGAAACCGCAGCCGGTATGCTCAAACAACTGCGGGCCCTCGGTGTTAAGTTGAGTATGGATGATTTCGGCACCGGCTACTCCAGCTTAAGTTACCTCAACCGCTTTCCGATCTCGACGCTAAATATAGATCGCTCCTTCATCAAGGAGATGGCCGATCAAGACGAGAATGCAGCGATTGTGCGGACAATCATCATGTTGGCGCAAACTCTGGAGATGGACGTGGTCGCAGAAGGGATAGAGACCGAAGACCAAGTGACGCAACTGCAAGCGCTCGGTTGCGAGTTTGGGCAAGGCTACTTCTTCTCCGAGCCGATCAGCCGGGAAAATGCCACAAGGTTCTTATCCGATACTGGTAGATGCGTGTTGAATCTGCCGATCTATGACGACTTTGAACCTTTACAATTTGTAACAACCGTACAGTGACAAGAAAGTCCAATGTCTAAAGTCCAAGGTTCCGGCTTTCGGCCTTGGATTTTGAACGCTAGACATTGAACTTAATTGCGTGTCACTCGATGAGGAGGATTTATGATTGCTCAAACTTCAAACTTGCCGAGAATCCTCGTCGTTGATGATGAAGATTTTATACGCGAACTGCTGCGCGACATACTGGAGCCGAAAGGTTACGAAGTAACTGCGGCAGCAACTGGGAGCGAAGGACTCGCGCTGTTCGATGCCGAAACGTTTGATGCTGTCTTTACTGACATAGGCCTTCCGGGTATGAGCGGTTGGGAACTGGCGCGCGCCATACGCGAGCGTGACAACACGGTTCCGCTGGCTATTATCACTGGCTGGGGCGATGCCCTAGACGCAGAAGAACGAGCATCAGCACAAGTAAACTGGATCATAACCAAGCCCTTCGAGATAAGTCGCATCGTCGAGATCGCGCAGCAAGTTCCCCGCCGCTTAGACTTCATCCATTCGAAATTGTCAGCAGCATGAGCGTTGCTTCAAATCAAGTAAGTTCAAAGTTAAAGTCCAACGTCGAAAGCCTGGACATTGACATTGGACTTTAGACTTCATCTTGTCACTGTTGTTAAAACACGAGTCTCAAACCGAACTGAATCCGGCGTGGACTCTGCGCTGAGCGGATGCGGCCGAAGGTCGGAGAGCCGAGGAAATTATCAGGCAGATCAAAGTTCGGATGGTTAAAGATATTGAAGACCTCGGCGCGAATTTGCAAATTTAAGTTCTCACGCAAAGCGGCGTTCTTGATGAGCGAGGCGTTGACGTTTTGATAATTTGGCCCGTTGAGAATATTTCTTCCGGCATTGCCGAAGCTGCCAAAAGATGGAAAGGCGAAAGCGGAGGTCGCAAACCACTGTTCAGGAGTGCGGCGAGCGGGGACGAGATCACCCACCAGGTTGGGGCGGTCATTTGCCCCGAACCCTAGATTGGCGCGACCCGTGTTGCTGTTATCTATTTCTGAAAGAAGCGCGACAGTGAACGGGCGGCCCGTTTGCAACGTCACGATGCCGTAGGTTTGCAGACCGGAAAAGATGCTTGATAAGAAACCGTTATTGCCGAGCAACGCGCGGCCACGACCGATGGGAAGATCATAACTGTAGCTGAGCGACAGCCGATGCCTTACGTCAAAATTGGAGCGACCCCGTTCAGCTCTCACATTGAAACTATCTTGCGGGAAGTTCGGATCGCCCGCGCTTGAGAAGAAGTTTGATGCGTCATCAAGCGACTTCGCAAATGTGTATGACGTAAGCACCGCCAGGCCGGAGGTGAGGCGTTGCTCGAATCTCGCTTGCAAGCTGTTGTAACTGGAATTAGCGCGCGACTCAAGCGTCGTGATGTCATCAAACTGCGGCATAGGTCTGGGGTTGAACCGCGCGGGACTCGGACTCGGTTGATTGATGTCCCTAGCCGTCAACAACTTCGTTCCCTTGGAACCAACATAGGCAATCTCTAAAACGCGGCTTCGCCCAAGCTGTTGCTGCAGGTTTAAGTTCCAGTGCTGCATGTAAGGGGTTCGCAAATCTCTCTGAAAAGCGAGCGCTGAGTCCGGCAACGGAAAGGGGAATGCCTGCGGGAACGGATTGTCGAGCGTCAACGGCAGACCGGGGAGAGGAAAGTAAAGGTTGAAATCATAGTAAGGAGTGTTGAAGTAAAGCGCTTCTCCGGGAGCGAGCGCCGATTGGTCATAATAGACGCCGTAGCCAGCGCGCAACACCGTGCTTGATCCGCTTCCGATAGTCCATGCCAGTCCCACACGCGGCGCGAAGTTATTTCTGTCAGCCCCGTAGCCGCTGCGGGGAATGTTATTTGTCCCGACCCTTAGCAACGACCTTGTCGCTTGATCGTAGATGTTAGCCCGATCTTTCCTATCGACCGGCGGCGACGTGTACTCATAACGAAGCCCTGCCGAGAGCGTCACGCGCGGGGTGATCCGGTAGCTATCATTGAAGAAAAAATTATAGCTCTCGGTGCGTAGATGCTGGTGGTTATCCACGCGTGCGCCTCCCGTAAACAGCGGGAGTCCCAGCAACAGATCGGCAAGCGCATTGCCCGTAAATGGCCCGCGATCCGAGAACGTCAGAAACCCGCGCGCTTGAACATCGCGGAAAGCGTTCTGCTGCGTAGCGCGAAAGTCAAAGCCGAATTTCATCAGGTGCTTGTCACGAGCGTACGTGGCATTGTCCAGCACCTGGAACGTATTTGTGACACTCTTCTGCGGATTGTTGTATTCGTCACCGAGCGGAGAGAAGCCGGAGATCGTAATAAAACTAAGACCATAATCTCGCGGATTCGTTGAAAGCTCCGGCAGCCCAACCCGCTGGTTGATGCTCGTGATGTTCTCCTGGAAAATGCCGGAAGCCACACGGTTGAATGCGAAACGCGCCTCGTTGATAAAGGTCGGTGAAAAGATATGATTTTCGCTGAGCATTACGTTCTGGCTTCTTCGCGAAACATTCGCGCCGTAGCTGGGAACGATGGCGAAGGCCGGCCCCGTGAACGGATCGAAGAGATTGCGGTCGCCGAAGCTGTACCGGAAGATCAAATCAGAAGCGTTACCAAACGAATGATCCAGACGCACATCGAAATGATCGTTGCGATCCCGCAAGGAAGGCGAGGAGACAAAGTTTTGAAATGGAACCGCGCGGTTCGGCAGGGGATACAACGCGGCAATCGCGAGACCCGTACGATTCAAGAAAGCTTCCGGCACTCTGTCTCCAGGGAAAGGCTGCCCGGTGAAGGGATTGATGGGACGACCCAGCAGGCTTTGCGAGAAGTCTCCGGCGCGCTCCTGTCGGGTCGGGACGTTCGTGGTGCGTGTGATGCCTTCGCGTATACGAGTTCCCTCGTAGTCGGCGAAATAGAAGGTGCGATCTTTAACAACCGGCCCACCCAGCGAGAATCCAAACTGATTCCTTTGATACTGCGGAGCCGGTTCACTAGGCGGCGCAAAGTAGTTACGCGCATCCAGCCGTTTGTTGCGAAAGAACTCGTAGGCCGTGCCGTGAAATTCGTTTGTGCCCGACTTGAGAATGACATTGACCTGCGCTCCGCCGTTGCGACCGAACGAGGCATCATAGGCGCTCGTTAAAATCTCGAACTCGCGCACGGCATCGACCGGCGGCCGGACACCAAAGGTGTTGAGCTTCGGATCGATGTTATAAACCCCGTCGAGCAAAAAATTGTTGCCGTCTTCCCGCGCTCCGTTTGTGCTGAAAGCGAAATCTCCGCGCACCGACCCGGCCGAGCCGGGTGCCGCCGGGACCGTTCCCGGAACAAGCAGACTGAGTTCAAAGAAGTTCCGACCATCGAGCGGCAGCCCGGCGATCTGCCGATTGTCAATCACCGTGCCGAGCGATGCCGAATCCTTTTTCAATTCAGTAGGCGGAGCGGTCACGATAACCT
>JACCTF010000650.1 GCA_013812565.1 Pyrinomonadaceae bacterium
CGGACGATGTCTTCGTAGTGTTTCGCGGCTTCAGCAAATTGTCCCTGGCGCAAGAGCGGCTCCGCCGTTCGTAGAGAAAGCCGTAAGTCTCTACTAAGAGATTGTTGCGCCTGTTCGTGCGCGGTGAACTTCTCAAGCAGAGCCGCGTGTTCTTCCACACTCTCCGGCTTGTTCAGCGATCTGTAAATACGCATCAATAAGATATGTACGTCTTTCCGCGTTTTTGCTTCGCGGATGACAGCCAGCGCATCGGCTTCGGCCTGTTTCCAATCCTTCAATTTTAAGTAAGCCGAAGCACGCCCGTAGTAAGCATCGGCGAGTCGTGGATTGAGCGAGAGCGCCTTTGTATAAATTGATACACTTTCCGGGTAACGATCTTGGCCGAGCAGATAGTCTGCATACAAAAGGTAGACGACTGCATCAGGAGCGCTCTCATTTAATCGAAGCGCTTCATCAAACTTCGGTGTCGCTTCTGCCGGACGATTGGCTTTCGCATAACTGTACGCCAGTTGCGCCATGATCAACGGCTGGTGAGGAACGAGTCGGTCGGCTCGCTCATAGCATTCGATTGCGTCCGTGTACTTCGCCTTCGCCAGGTAAAGCGCCCCGAGAGTCGTCCAAACTTCCACATCATCGGGTGCTAACTTGGTGGATCGAACGCGCACCTCCTCGGCCTGCGCGCTATCGTGGAAGGTGGAGTACAACAGGGTTGCATAGAGTTTGAGGGCGGGCACTGAGTCGGGGTTAATCGCGAGCAGTTCTTCCAATTCAAGAATGGCATCAAAGGGTTGATTGAGATTGATCAAAGCCCTGGCGTGGAGAACCACCGCTTCGGCGGAATTCGGATTTGCTTGACGGTAGATACGAAGGTGTTCTTCAGCCTCTTTCCACTGTTCGCGGCTGGCGTAAGTCTTGCCAAGACGAAAGTGTTCGTCGAGGCCCTGAGCTAGGATTGTATGGCAGTGGGTAACAACAAGTAGAACCGCAAATGCGAGCGGAAGACGGATACTAACTTGAACAAAAGTTTCCATTATTGACTGCTGGCTGAGAGTTATAGATTATAGAGTCTCCATTTTATTGTCAGGCAATCTTTAATGCAGAGAACGCTGAGGTGCAGAGAGCGCAGAGATAAAAAGCATTCAACTCTCTGCCGATCCTCTGCGTCGTCTACGGTGAAGTATCCTTTCACCTTACATACAACTGAAGAGAGGTTCGATAGGTTTAACTTACCACTGATAAAGCTTACACGGTAAGTTTCCACGGAGAGCGATAGTCTCTCGCAACATAGCGCTGCGCTTCTTTATCTTCAATCATCTTCTCTTTTTCCACATCCCACTTAATCTGACGCCCTAAGCGGAACGCGATATTTCCGAGGTGGCAAGCGATCATCGAGTTGTGGCCGATCTCAACATCGGAACGCGGCCGCGCGCGTGACTGCATACAATCGAGGAAGTTCTTAACGTGCAGGAAGTGATACTCCTCACCGCCGGAAGTCTGCCGTGGTTCGACGGGCATTCGATAACGCCGCTTCTTCTCGACCGTCTCTGTTTCCGGAAAGACTTCCCAGCCGCCGCGGTCAACAACTAGAGTACCGTTGTTGCCGTGAAACGCGACGCCGTGATCGCGCGCTTCCGGGCCGCGATTGATCGCCGTTGCGTGTTCCCAAAGCATGCTGAATCCGGGATAGTTCCATAGCACTTGTTGTGTGTCCGGCGTTTCTTGCGCGTCTTCGGGATTACCGAACTTTCCGCCGGTAGACATCGCTGAACTCGGAGCTTTGATGTCCATTGCCCAGTTAGCAATATCAATCATATGTGCGCCCCAGTCGGTCATGAGTCCGCCGGAGTAGTCCCAGTACCAACGGAAGTTGAAGTGAAAGCGGTTCTTGTTGAAGGGTCGCTTCGTGGCCGGGCCAAGCCACATGTCGTAATCAACGGTCGAAGGAGGTTCGGTGTCGGGGGCTTTCGGGACGTTTCCCATCCACCCCTGGTAAGCCCACGCGCGCACGAGACGAATCTTCCCAAGCTGACCGCTCTTGACGAAATCAACGGCGGCAGCATAGTGCGACGCGCTGCGCTGCTGCGTGCCCATCTGGACCACGCGGTTATGTTTGCGCGCCACATCGACCATCGCGCGACCTTCGGCGATAGAGATCGAAAGCGGCTTTTCGACATACACATCAAGACCTGCTTGGCAGGCCATGATGGTAGGAATCGCATGCCAGTGATCAGGTGTGCCGATGATGACAGCATCAATATCTTTCTGGTCGATGACGCGACGAAAATCGCGTGTGGTCAGGGCGGGCCGCTGACTCACCTGTTCATCAACGGCCTTGAGGGTTTTGGCCGTCTGGTCATCATCAACGTCGCAGAGCGCGACGCATTCGACGTTCTTTACTTTCAAGAAATCTTTGAGATCACCGCGCCCCATGCCTCCGCAGCCGATAAGTCCGACGCGGATACGGCTATTAGCTCCGGCAACTTGGTCGCTTGATTGAGCGGTCTGAGCACGAACAGATTTGGCTTGCGGGCCAAGCCAGGCAAAACTTGCGGCAGCGGCAGCGCTAAACCCGGCAGATTCTTGCAAAAACTTACGGCGACTTCGGGGTTTCATTTTGATCTCCTTTACAAGATAAGGAAGAGTGTTTCGTGATTGCGCCCTCAGTTTACCAGATGTCTTGCATCCGCAATACAAAGCCGCGCAGCACCGGATCGGCGGCGATTGTCTCCGGCTGTTCTAAACATTCTACGGCTTGGTTCGGACGATATATATAAACTCGCTTAGCGCTCGGATCAATTAACCAGCCAAGCCGCGCGCCGTTTTCGATGTACTCACGCATCTTCTCGTGCAGTGAGTTAAGAGTGTCGCTCTCTGAGCGCAGTTCAAC